>DATAQP010000539.1:0-4096 GCA_036264595.1 Allostellaceae bacterium | reverse complement strand
CAGGCCGTAATTGGCAACTTTGGGCAGGATCCCGACGACGACGCCCGGCACCTTCTGGAGAAACCCGGCCTGATCGTGCGGGGCCTGGTCGATGATGTCGATCTCGCCCGACTGCAGCGCCGTCGCCTTGGTCGTCGGATCGGGCATGACGACATACTCGACGCGGTCGACCTTGGCGATCTTGCCGCCGGCGAGCCCGTTCGGCGGCTCGGCGCGCGGCACGTAATCGGGATTCTTCTCGTAGACCACCTTGGCGCCCGGGACCCATTCCGATTTGACGAAGCGGAAGGGTCCCGAGCCGATCGCCTCGGTTATGTTGGTGAAGGGATCGGTCATCGCCTCCTTTTCGCGTAGGATGACCGGCATCGTGCCGCCGCTCGCGCCAAGCGCTATCTCGACGAAGGGAAACGGCTCCTTGAGCTGGAGGGTGAAGGTCCGGTCGTCGACCGGCTTCATCTCGCTGGTGAATTGCGCCAGCTTCTGGCCCATGACGTCGCGCACCATCCAGCGCCTGAGCGAGGGGATGACGTCGCGCACCGTCACCGCGGTGCCGTCATGGAATTTGAGGCCAGGCCGCAGGGTGAAGGTATAGGTCAGCCTATCCGGCGAGATCGTCTCGCTCTCGACCATCTGCGGCTTGGGCTGGAGATCCTCGTCCCAGGAATAGAGCATGTCGTAGATCATCAGCCCGTGCATGAGCGTGATCGTCGCCGTGTTGGTCTGCGGGTCGAGGATCTTGAGGTCGGCATGCGGCGCGACGCGCAGCACCGTCTCGGCGCGCAGCGGCGCGGCGAGCATAAGCCAGGCGGCAATGGCGAGGAGTGCCCCGTGCCAGCGAACCGCTCGCGAGCGATATTCCGTCATTTGCACCCCCCTGCCGCCGTATCCCGCATGATGCCTGCGCTATTTGTGCAAGCCCTATGCCAGGATGTGAGAGCGGCAGCGTGGCGGCGGCACAAAAAAGCGTCAAACCTCTCGCCGCACCCCGCTGGCGGGGGTGACGAGAGGCTGACGCCGTCGACGAGCCGGTGTGCGGCTCAGAGATTCATCGGGTCGCCGCTCAGTACGGTGAAGCTGCCGATGCGGGTGCCGTCGCGCTCGAAGGAGACGTTGGTGCCGTCGCGATAGAGCGAGTAGCACTGCTCGACGCCGGTATTGGTCTTTTCCATCGCCGAGCACAGCCGGTTGTCGGTGGTCACGTGCCAGGAGCCGTAATCGTTGAAGGCACCTTCGCGGAAGCGCAGGCGGCCATCACGCCCGAAGCGCACGTAATAGGGCTGGCCGTTGCTGGCGACGCCGCTCGCGGTGTTGCCGGCGAGCAGGGTCATGATCTCGCCGCTGCTCAAGCGCGGCGGCAAGGTGGTGACCGAGGTCACGCTCGCCGATTGCGTCGGCACATAGGTCGTCACCGTTCCGGGCACCGGGCCCGGCGTCGTCGTGGTCGTCACCACCGAGGTCGTGCCGCTCACCGGCACGTTGACGACGGCACCGCTGCTCGTCACCACGGGGGTCGTCGTGACCACGGGTGTGGTGGTGGTGACGACGGGGGTGCTGACGACCGTGCCCACCGGCACATTGGGATTGGGATTCGGAGCGATCACGGTTCCGGCCGGGGCAACGGTGCCGGACGGCACGGCGGCACGGCTGCGATCCGGCAGATTGCTCGCGCAACCAGCGAGGGCGAGAAGCGCTGCTGCCGGCAGCAGCGCGCAGGCGGAGAATATTTTCATGGGCGTCCCTTTCGAATTCGAATGTCCACCCCATGATTTCGGAAACGTTGGTCATTCGCCGTCTGTTCCACCTCTGGGCAATGGTGAACGCTCGACGCGGCGCCGCCGCTGAGCGACACTGAGCCGACCCGCCCAGCAACCCCCATAACGGCAAGGATCGACAATGGCGAAGCGCGTTCTCACCGCCCGCATCATGCACGAAACCAACACGTTCAGCCGCGTTCCAACCGACATGGCCGCGTTCCGCGCCAACGGTTTCTTCCTCGGCAACGAGATTCCCGGCGCCTATCGCGGCACGCGCTCGGCGATGGGCGGCACCCTCGAGGCCGCCGAGAAGTTCGGCTGGACCTTGATCCACCCGATCTCGGCGAGCGCCAATCCGTCCGGCATCGTCACGCGCGCCGCCTTCGACGAGCTGTGCGACACGCTGATCGGCGCGGCGCGCGCGCAGGGGCCGGTCGACGGCGCCCTCCTGCATTTCCACGGCGCCATGGTGGCGGAGGATCACGAGGACGCCGAGGGCGAGATGCTGGCGCGGCTGCGCCAGGCGATCGGCCCGGCCGCGCCGGTCATCGTCACGCTCGACCTCCACGCCAACGTGACATCGGCGATGACCGAGCATGCCAGCGCGCTCATCGCCTTCCGCACCTATCCGCATATCGATCAGTACGAGCGCGCCTGGCAGGGCGCCGAGCTGCTCGAGCGCGCCATGGCCGGGACGATCAAGCCGCGCACGGTGATCGCGCAGCGGCCGATGATCTACGGCTTCAACCACGGCCGCACGCAGAGTGGGCCGATGGTCGAGGCGCTCGCCCGCGCCGACAAGATCGAGAAGAGCGGCGAAGCGCTGGTCGTCAGCATCTGCGCCGGCTTCACCCGCGCCAATATAAGCGATGTCGGGCCGAGCGTGACGGTGACCGGCGACGGCGATAATCCGCGCCTGCAGGCGATCGCCGACGAGCTGATGGATTTCGCCTGGAAGACGCGCGACTACGACAGCGCCAAGCTGCTGCCGGTCGCCGAAGCGGTGGCGCTCGCCCAGCAGGGCAGGCCGGGCGACAAGCCGCTGGTCGTCGCCGACTACACCGACAATCCCGGCGGCGGCGGTTATGGCGACGCGACCGCCTTCCTCAGAGGGCTGATCGAGGCGGACGTCAAGAGCGTCGCCTTCCACGCTCTCTGCGATCCCGGGGCGGTGCGCGAGGCGCTGAAGAACGGACTCGGCAAGCAGCGATTGACGATCGGCGGCAAGATCGATCCCTCGCTGGGCGGCGGGCCGCTGACGCTCGACGGCGAGATCATCTGTCTGACCAACGGCAAGATGATCGCCTGGGGGCCGATGGGCGGCGGCGTCCAGCGCGATTACGGCCCCTCGGCGGTGTTCCGCGTCGGCGGCATCGATATCGTGCTGATCACCAATAACGGCCAGGCCAACGACCTCGCGCAGTTCACCTCGCTCGGCATCGATCCCGCGCGTTACCAGACCGTCGCGGTCAAATCGATGCACCATTTCCGCGCCGCGTTCGAGCCGATCGCCCGCCAGGTCGTGCTCGTCGATACCGGCGCGCTGTGCTCGGAGATCTACACGCCGAAGCTCTTCAGCAAGGCGCGGCGCCCGATCTATCCGCTCGACAAGTTGACGTGAGGCGGGATCGCCGCCGTGCGTCCTTCGAGACGACGCTTACGCGCCTCCTCAGGATGAGGAAAATCTGTCGATGCCATCAACAAATCACCTCATCCTGAGGGGCCGGCGAAGCCGGCATCTCGAAGGACGCACGATGCTCGTGCCAGCCCGCCGCGCCGCTTGCCCCTACCCCGCCGCTATGCCAGTGTCGCCGCCATGCTGCGCAATTTCTATGCCTTCGCCGAGATCGACCGCGCCGGTCATCGTCGGCGCGACGCCGCTTGGCTGAGTGAGCGGCTCGCCCATTTCAACACGCGCTTCGTGCCGGTGTGGCGCAACCAGAACCTCGTCGACAGCACCGCCGAGCCACCGCGCGCCGCCTTCCTGACCGGCGAGCAGATCCCTCGCGATGCCGGCGAGACCGTGCTGCTCGGCATCGACGACAGCGGTGCCTTCTTCGCCCTCGACCTCTCGGCGCATGACGAGCCGCTCGCCGCGATCCGCCACGAACGGCCGCTCGAGTTCACCGATCTCCGGCGCGTCGGGCCGCTGATGGATCGCCACGAAAGCTCGCTCCTCGCCTATGCGCGCGGCATGATGTGGTGGCACGCGCGCCATCGCTTCTGCGGCGTCTGCGGCAACAAGGCGGCGAGCGCCGATGCCGGCCATGTGCGGCGCTGCATCGACCCCGCCTGCGGCGCCTCGCATTTCCCGCGCACCGACCCCGCCGTCATCATGCTGG
>DATAQP010000536.1:0-1579 GCA_036264595.1 Allostellaceae bacterium | reverse complement strand
GGCGTGCGGGGCGACCATCAGGTGGTGCGCCTGCGCCAAGGCGGCGATGCGGCGGCCTTCCGAAAACCCGCCGGCCCAGGCGAGATCGGCCTGCACGATGTCGACGGCGCCCCGGACGATCAGCTCGCGAAAGCCGTACAGCCCGATCTCCGTCTCATAGCCGGCGATCGGCGTCGCGAGCGCGTCGGCGACCCGCGCACTGCCGTCGATATCGTCGGTCGCAACCGGCTCCTCGATCCAATAGAGCTTATAGGGCTCGAACGCCCGCCCCATTTCGATTGCAAAGGCCGGGCTCCAGGCGCAGTTCACGTCTACCATCAGCTTGGCATGTGGGCCGAGCGCCCGGCGCACCGCGGCCACTCGCGCGATGTCCTCCTCGGGCTCGACCTCGCACAGCCCGGCGTGATCGGCCAGATGGCGCAGATGCGTCTGCGTCGACGGATTGCGCCCGACTTTCATCTTCATGCCTTTGAACCCGCGAGCGCGGTAGCCTTCGGCCTCGCGGGCGAGGTCGTCGACCGATTTGCCTTCTTGGTAGAAGCCGCCGCTGGCATAGGCTTCGACCCGGTCGCGGCAGCCGCCGAGCAGCCGATAAAGCGGCAGCCCGGCGACCTTGCCGGCGATGTCCCACAACGCGATGTCGATGCCGCTGATCGCGTTCATGACGACGCCGCGGCGGCCGAATTGCCGGGTGCGCGCGAACATCTTTTGCCACAGCCCTTCGATCAGCAGCGTGTCCTCGCCGATGAGCATCGGCTGCAATACCTTTTCGATGACCGCCCGGGTGGCGCCGCCGCCAACACCCGCCTCGCCGATGCCGATGACCCGCTCATCGGTTTCGATCTCGACGAGGAGGCTGCCGCGCCGAGCCTGCATGCCGCCCGCGCTTCCATACGGCGGATCGCAACGGTAGGAGAGCGGGATTGTGCGGATATCGACGATCTTCATAATTCAGTCCTCGTCCAGGACGGCCATCAGGTCCTATTGGATCTACGCGATGCTTCACCGCTTTTCCACGGCGGTCCAGCCGAAAAAAGTCGCAACGGGGTGATATCTATCGCGTTGCGGGGGTCGAGTAGTCCGTTGAGCTTTTTGCCTCAATCGATTTCAGTGATGAACGAGGGCACATTGCAAGTGATTTGCAGCCGGCGAAACAGCCGGGATGCGCGCGACGTCATCGGCCCGCAGGGTCGTGACGATGTGAGCCGGAGTTTCTCTCCTGCATGCCGCCTTCGTGGGGGTAACGACAATCCGACATCAGGACTGTGTGTCGGTCCACCTCTCGGGGGTCGATCCATAGGGTCGCGTGATCATCTCCAGCAGATGACCGTCCGGGTCGTCGAAATATACGCCGCGCCCGCCGTAGAGGTGGTTGATCCGACCGCTCCCGGCACGGTTGAAATCGGCATAAAATGCGATGCCCGCCGCTTTGATGCGGGAGAGCGCCGCATCGAACTCGCTCTCGCTGACGAGAAAGGCGTAGTGCTGTCTGCGAAAATCGGTGGCATCGGCGAAGTCGAGGGTTACGCCATTGCCGGTGCGGACCGGGATGAAATGAGACCACTCCGGTCCTGCCTCC
>DATAQP010000533.1:0-5233 GCA_036264595.1 Allostellaceae bacterium | reverse complement strand
CGAGGCCCGGAAGATCACGAGCGCCTTCCTCGCAAGCCGCGGCGGCAGTGCCAAGCTCTTCGTCCGGGTCAACCCGCTCGCCTCCGGCATGATCCTCGACGACCTCGCCGCGGTGGTCGGCGGGCGGCCTGACGGCATCGTCCTGCCCAAGGCGGCGGGCGGCGACGACATGCGCCGGCTCGACAACTATCTCGCCGCGCTGGAAGCGCGCGAGGGCGTGGCGACGGCGAGCATCGGCATCATGCCGATCGCCTCGGAGACGGCGGCGGCGATGTTCACCTTCCAGAGCTATTCCGGGTCGAGCGCGCGGCTCTGCGGCATCATGTGGGGCTGCGAGGATCTCGCCGCGGATGTCGGCGCCGCCGAGAACCGCACGCCGGACGGCACCTATCTCGAGCCCTTCCGCCTCGCCCGCTCGCTCTGCCTGTTCGGCGCCGCCGCCGCCGGGGTCGCCGCGATCGATACCGTCTTCACCGATTTTCGCGACGAGGCAGGGCTGGCGCGCGAGGCGCGCGACGCCGAGCGCAGCGGCTTCACCGCCAAGGCGGCGATCCATCCCGGCCAGATCGCTGTCATCAATCGCGCCTTCACCCCTGACGCGGAAGCCGTCGCCTGGGCGCACAAGGTGGTCGCCGCCTTCGCCGCCAATCCCGAAGCCGGCGTCATCGGCCTCGACGGCAAGATGCTCGACCGCCCGCATCTGCGCGCCGCCGAACGCGTGCTCGCGCGCGTTGCGCCATCCGCCTCTCCCGCCTAGACCCCAGCCTGCACGATGTTCACCCTGCCGCTCTTCGACGACGCGCCGATGCGCCGTCAATCGATCGTCGTGTGGCTGTTCATCATTGCCTGCACCTTGGTTTATCTCTGGCAGTTCACGCTGCCGGCGGCGATCGAGCGTGACGTCGTCATTGGCTTCGGCTTCGTGCCGGCGGTGTTCTTCGGCAACGCGCAATTGTCGCCTGCGTTGCCGCACGCGCCGGCCTGGGCAAGCATCCTCACCAGCATGTTCCTGCATGGCAGCTGGCTGCATGTCGGCGGCAACATGCTGTACCTCTGGATCTTCGGCAACAATGTCGAGGATGCGATGAGCCGGCCGCGCTTCGTCGTCTTCTATCTCGTCTGCGGCGTCGCCGCGGCGCTGGCGCAGGGATTGGCCGCGCCGGATTCGACGGTGCCGATGATCGGCGCCAGCGGCGCCATCGCCGGCGTGCTCGGCGCCTATCTCATCCTCCACCCGCGCGCCAATGTCCGCGTGCTGCTCGTCCTCTTCATCTTCGTGCGCTTCATCAACATGCCAGCGGTGGTCGTGCTGGGCCTGTGGTTCCTCGTCCAGTTCTTCAGCATCGCGACGACGCAAGCCGCCGATGGCGATATCGCCGTCTGGGCCCATGCCGGCGGCTTCGTCGCCGGCATCGTCCTCATTCCGCTCTTCAGGGACCGCGACGTGCCGCTTTTCGGCGGTCCCTATTCGGCCGCCTTCGCGCTGGTCCGCGCGCGCGACGTCAGGCGCTCGGGCAGCGTTCCGGAGGCCGGCGATCTCTCGTGGCGCCGGCGCCGCGGGCCGTGGGAGCGCTAGCGATGCTCCGCATCACGCCGAGCCTGTCGATCGACGAGAGCGAGATCACCTTCGAGTTCGTCACCGCCTCCGGTCCCGGCGGGCAGAACGTCAACAAGGTGGCGAGCGCGGCGCAGCTCCGTTTCGACGCCGTCCATTGCGCGGCGCTCAGCCCGGCGCTGCTCAGCCGGCTCGCCACGCTGGCCGGCCGCCGCATGACCAAGGACGGCGTCATCGTCATCCAGGCGCAGCGCTTCCGCTCGCAGGAGCAGAATCGGCGCGATGCGCTCGACCGGCTCATCGCCCTCATCGCCAGCGCGGCCGTCGCCCCCAAGGCGCGGCGCAAGACGCGCCCGACGCAGGCTGCCAAGGAGCGCCGCCTCACCGCGAAGCGGCACCGGAGCGAGCGCAAGCGCACCCGCCGCCCGGGGGAGGATTGAAGCGGAAGGTGCGAGAGAAACACCCGAACCAGGGGATGGGCTTGGCTATATCTACCCTTGAAGAGTGTGCTAATTCGTTAACTATTGATCCGTAAACTTGCCGCGATCACCGTGGTTTGCGTGGTAGGTAACGTGACTAAAATCAGTGAGGCGGAGACCGAGCTTCTCTTCGAGCTTGCGCGAGACAAGACCGCGCAAGGCCGCAAGACGCTGCTCGCCACAGTGCACGATCTCTTCCTGGCGCGCGGCGATATGCTGACCGACCGCGAACGCTTCCTGATGAACGACATCCTGCGCAACCTCGTCAAAGACGTCGAGGATACCGTGCGCCGGGCGCTCGCCGACCAGCTCGCCAAGCGCAAGGATGCGCCGCGCGACGTTATCCTCTCTCTCGCCAACGACAAGATCGAGGTCGCCTACCCGATCCTGCTGCAAAGCCAGGTTCTCCAGGATCTCGAGCTGGTCGAGATCATCCATCACCGCACCCTCGAATACCAGCTCGCCATCGCGATGCGCGAGACGGTGAGCGAGACGGTGAGCGATGCGCTGGTCGCGACCGGCGGCACCGACGTCATCAAGGTGCTGCTCGAGAACGAAGGCGCGCAGATCTCGCAAAGCACGCTCGAATATCTGGTCGAGGAATCGAAGCGCGTCGACACCTACCACAATCCCTTGCTGTCGCGCCCGGAGATCAGTCGGGATCTGGCGCAGCGCATGTACTGGTGGGTCTCGGCGGCGTTGCGCGCGCACATCCTCGAGCATTTCGAAATTCCCCCCGGCGATCTCGACGAGCTGCTCGAGAAAACCGTCACGACGTTGAACGACGCCGGCGGCGGCGAGCTACGCAAGTCGCTGGTCCTCGCCGATCGCCTCGCCGAACAGAACTCCATCACCGGAGATCTTCTTGTGCGAACCTTGCGGCGCGGCGAGATCGCGCTCTTCGAGGCGCTGCTCTCCAAGATCACCGGCATCCGACCGCGGCTGGTTCGCCGGCTGCTCTTCGAGCGCGGCGGCGAAGGTCTCGCCGTCGCCTGCAAGGCGATCAGCATCGATGCCGCCAGCTTCGCCTCGATCTTCGTGCTGAGCCGCCGGGCGCGGCCCTATGAGCCGCCGCCGGAGCGTGGCGAGGTCACGCGGCTGCTCAAATTCTTCAACAATATCCGAGAAGAACCGGCCGATCAGCTGCTGCGCAAATGGCAGCGCGACCCCTCGCTTCTCAGCGCCGTCTGGCACATCGGCCAACGCGCCGAAGGAATCTGACGCTCAGATCTCGATCTGTCCGCCAAGCTCGATGACGCGGTTGGTCGGGATGCGGAAGAACTCGGTGGCATTGAGCATCGTGTTGGCCATCAGGATGAAGACCTGCTTGCGCCAGCGCGCGAAGGGCGCACGCTGCGCCGCGACGATCTTCTCGCGCCTCAGGAAGAACGAGGTCTCCATCAGGTTGAAGCGGAATTGCAGGACGCGGCACTGCGCCAGCGCGCGCGGGATGTTGGGCTCGTCCATGAAGCCGTAGTTGAGCTTGACGATGTGGAAATTGTGCTCGAGATGGGCGATCTCGATGCGGCGCTCCTCGGGCACGTGAGGGATGTCCTCGGTATGCACGTTCATCAGTACGACGCGCTCGTGCAGCACCTTGTTGTGCTTGAGATTGTGCAGCATCGCGGTCGGCACGCTGTCGACGTCGCCGGTCATGAACACCGCGGTGCCGGGCACCCGTCCGCAGGTCGTCGGCTTAAGATTCTTGAGGAAGATGTCGAGCGGCATCGAGGCGCGCGAGCGCTCGGTGACGAGAAACCCACGGCCGCTGATCCACGACCACATCACGACGTAGACGAGCGCCGCAACAAGCAGCGGGAACCAGCCGCCCTGCTCGATCTTCAGCAGATTGGCGCCGAAGAAGGCTAGATCGACGGTCAGGAAGAAGCCAAACAGAATGGAGGCGAGCGGCGGACTCCAGCCGAGGACGCCGATCGTATAGGTGAGCGCCAGCACCGTGGTGAGCGCCATCGTGCCGGTCACCGCGATGCCGTAGGCGGCGCCGAGATTGTCGGAGGATTTGAAGCCGAGGACGAGGGCCATCACCGAGATCATCAGGAAAAGATTGACCTTGGGCACGTAAATCTGGCCGAACTCCTGCTCGGAGGTGTGGCGGATGAAGAGGCGCGGCAGATAGCCGAGCTGCACCGCCTGGTTGGTCATCGAGAAGGCACACGAGATCACTGCTTGGGAGGCGATGATTGTCGCCGCCGAGGCGAGGATCACCATCGGAAAGAGCGCCCAGTCGGGTGCTAGCCGATAGAACGGATTCTCGATGGCATTCGGCGTCGCGAGCAACAATGCGCCCTGGCCGAAATAATTGAGCAGCAAGGCAGGAAAGACGAAGCGGAGCCAGGCCGTGCGAATCGGCCAGCGACCGAAATGCCCCATATCGGCGTAGAGCGCTTCGGCGCCGGTCACCGCCAGCACGACGGCGCCGAGCAGGATGAAGCCGTGCCAGGGATCATCGGTCAGCAGCTTGATGCCGTAATAAGGATTCAGAGCCCATAATATCTCGGGCTGCTTGACGATCTCGACGGCGCCGAGGCCGCCGATGGCGATGAACCACACGGCGGTGATCGGGCCGAAGAAACCACCGACCAAGCCGGTGCCGCGGCGCTGCACCAGAAAGAGGCCGAGCAGCAGCACCATGGTGATGGGCAGGATATAGGGCTCGAAGACCGGCGTCGCGACCTTCAAGCCTTCGACCGCGCTGAGCACCGAGATCGCCGGCGTGATGACGCCGTCGCCGTAGAACAGTGCCGCGCCGACCAGACCGGCGGCGAGAATCCAGCGATGCCGGCGCCCGGTGCGGCTGGTCGAGCGCAACGCGAGCGCGGTGAGCGCCAGGATGCCACCTTCGCCACGGTTGTCAGCGCGCATGATGACGATGACGTATTTGAGGGTGACGACCACCAGGAGCGCCCAGGCGATCAGCGACAGCACACCGTACACCGTCGTCGGGTTGATAGTGCCGCCAATGCTATCGAAGCATTGTTTGACGGTATAGAGCGGTGAGGTGCCGATATCGCCATAGACGACGCCCAACGCCCCGAGAATCAAGCCCTGGCGCGACTTGTGAATAGCGTCAGCCGGAACCGCTGTTATCGTCTGCGCCATGCGCTACTCACCTGCCATGCGAAGGGGCGTATTTAGGTGATATCGCGATGGGGCGCAATGGTGCCCTAATGCATCCCCG
>DATAQP010000505.1:0-6002 GCA_036264595.1 Allostellaceae bacterium | reverse complement strand
ACAACCTCCGCCTCCTCCGCAACTGGCTGAGGTATCTTCTTGCCCTCTTCCTCGCAGCGCTCTGCGCGCCGTAGCGCCAACACGAAATCCCCGTCATCACAGCCGGCTGACAAAAATCGCGTTCTTCACGGCCGACTAATTTAGCCGTCCTGGCCGGGCGGAGGATTTTCCATGAAGAGATGTTGTACATCGTGGCCAACGCAACGAACAAAAACGCTACGAATTATCCGGCAATATCAGTATGTTATGAGAGATGGCGTCCCCTACGGGATTCGAACCCGTGTTACCGCCGTGAGAGGGCGGTGTCCTAGGCCTCTAGACGAAGGGGACGAAGCCGAGCGCCCTTATCTAACGGCTCGTCTCCCCCCGATCAAGCCCAGACTCGAGCAAGCCCAGACTCGAGCAAGCCCGGACCGGCTCACCGTCGCGCCGCTCGCCGCCTATTCGCGGAAATTGACGTATTGCAGGGGCTGCTCGGTCTTGACGCTGCGCAGCTGGGCGATGGCGGCTTGGAGATCGTCGCGTTTCTTGCCCGAGACGCGCAGCTCGTCGCCCTGGATCGCCACCTGGACCTTGAGCTTGCTGTCCTTGATCTCGCGCACCAGGCGCTTGGCGAGCTCCTTGTCGATGCCCTGCTTGAGCAGGACGGTCTGGCGCACCGCGTTGCCCGAGGCCTTCTCCGGCGGCTTGAACTCGAGCGCGGCGGCGTCGACCTTGCGCCGCGTCAGATGCGTCTTCAAGAGCTCGTGCATCTGCTTCAGCTTGAGATCGTCATCGGCGAGCACCGTCATGGTGCCCTCCTCGCGCTTGATCGAGCAGGCGCTGCCCTTGAAGTCGAAGCGCGTGGCGATCTCGCGGCTCATCCCGGCGAGGGCGTTGTCGACCTCGGCGAGGTCGAGCTTGGAGACGACATCGAAGCTCGGCATGAGACGGCTCCCTGTGAACTGGCCGGCGACTGACCGGGACCGTCCTAGCGCAGCGTCTCGACCACGGCAAGGATGGCGTCGAGCCCGGCGGCGCCGAGCTTGCGCGAGCGCTCCGGCGACCAGCCGGCGCGCGCATCGGGCGTCTCGACCGTGTCCTTGAACGGCATCTCGAGCGTCGTCGCCAGGCACCCGAACCTCTCGGCCACCCAATTGCCGCACATCGTCATCGTTGCGTTCCCCGGCTTGGCCTCGAGATTGCCGTGCAGCGCCGTCTGGAAATCGGGATTTGCCCGGCGCAGCGCCTCGCCATGGGCGAGGTAGAGCGTTTTCAGTTTCTCGTTGAAGGATGGGATACCTGATGTCGAGATGAGGAAATTATAGGGCCGTGCCTCGTCGCCATGGACGTCGAGGCAATAGTCGACGCCGCTCGCCTCCATGGCGCGCCGCACGAGGAAGACCTCGGGGCTGCGCTCCATATCAGGCGCCTGCCATTCGCGGTTGAGGTTGGCGCCGGCGGCATTGGTGCGCAGATGGCCGCGCCGGCTGCCGTCCGGGTTCATATTGGGGACGACGTTGAAGACCGCGCGGCGGAGGAGGGCGCGGGCGAGCGCGTCGTCGCTGTCGAGCAGGCGGTGGAGGAAACCCTCCATCCACCATTCCGCCATCGTCTCGCCGGGATGCTGGCGGCCGATGATCCAGCAGACGCGCTTGCCCTCGCCCGGCGTGCCGATGCGCAGGAGGTCGAGGTCCTGGCCGTCGAGCGTCGCACCGAGCACCTCGAGCTTGACGAGGTTCGAGCGTAGCGCGGTAGCGACGAGATCAGCGTGGCGCTCCATCGAATATGGCGCGAAATAGGCGTAGTAGACCGCGTCTTGCTCGGGCGTGTGGCGGATCGTCAGCACCGTGCCGTCATACGCGGTCGGCACGCGAAACCAGTCCGCGCGATCATAGGAGGCGACCGCCTTGTAGTCGGGCCAGCCGCCGGTATAGGCGGCGCCGCCGGCATTGACGATCTTGAGCGCGCAATCCTGCCCGCGCGCGCCGCTCAGGCGGAAATAGAACCATTGGTAGAAATCGGAATTGCTGTCCTTGGCGATGCTCAGCCTTATATCGCTCGGCTCATCGGCGGCGAGACAGGTGATGTTGCCGCCGTCGAAATTGCTGCTGATCCGCATGGGTCTGCTCTGTCCCTCAGAAATCGAATAATTGTAGGGGCCGGGTTCTACTCGGCCCGCGGGCGGGGCAGAGCCCCGCCCCTACAAATAGCGGTCAGCGGGAACGACGCAAGAAATTTGCGATGCTCAGCCGCTCTGGGCCGGCTTGCCGACACCGAGCAGCGGGGCGAGGGAGCCGCCCGGCAGCTTCATAAAATTCTGCGGCACGGCGAAGAGCTCGGCGTCCTGCGGCCCCTGGCGGACGTTGGAAAGCTCCATATGGACTGCCGTCGGCTTGCCGCCATTGGCCGGGCGGTACATGCCGTCGAGCCGCATCGGGATGCCGTCGTGGGTCAGCCAGACATAGCCGTCGGCGAGCGTGCCGTCGCGCGCCTGGTGCTCGATGCGGTATTTGGTGGTGCGCAGCCCGTTGACCGTCTCCTCGCCGAGCTTGGCCGAGAGGAGGTCGTCGGCGCTCAATTCGGCCGCCGCCGGGGTGAACCAGAACTCGACATAGGAGTTGAGCTTGGGCAGCACCAGCCAGCCCCTTGCATCCTTGCCGTGCAGGATGATGACCTGGTCGATGCCGGCGATCTGCTGCTCGTGGCGCTGGCTGCCCGGCGTCGCGTAGAGCTTGCCGGTGAAGCTGCGGTCGCCGACAGTCAGCGTGCGGTCGGCGCTGAACGGCACGCTGGGATCGCCGAGCATGCGGGCGGCGGCCCATCCCGGCAGGACGGTGGTCGCAGCGACGAGGCTGAGGAGGAGGGCGGGGAGAAAACGGCGCATGCGGGTGGATCCCTGAGACCACTCAGTTCGTGAGACCATTCAGTTTAGCGCAGATTCGGGCGGTTTCGCGGCAAAGCCGCGGAGCGGCGGGGAGGAGGGTGGATTCCTCCCCGCTTGAGCCGCTATCCTGGGCCGCAACAATCCAAAACGAGGAGATCACCATGCCCGGTCGGATCGACGCCCGTCTTAAAGAGCTCAAGATCGAGCTGCCGAATGCCAGCGCACCGGCGGCCAATTACGTGCCCTATGTGCGAACCGGCAATCTTCTCTTCATGGCCGGCCAAGTCTGCCAGTGGAACGGCGAGCGCCGCTTCATCGGCAAGCTCGGCCGCGAGTTCACGATCGAGCAGGGCCAGGAAGCCGCCCACCTCTGCGGCCTCAACCTGCTCGCCCAGGCCAAGGCGGCGCTCGGCGGCGATCTCGACCGCATCGTGCGTTGCATCCGCCTCGGCGGCTTCGTCAACTCGACGGATGATTTCCTCGAGCAGCCGCGCGTCGTCAACGGCGCCTCCGACCTCATGGTCGAAATCCTCGGCGATGCCGGTCGCCACGCCCGCACCGCGATCGGCACCAACGTCCTGCCCTTCGACCTCGCCGTCGAGGTCGACGCCGTGTTCGAGGTCAAGTAGCGGCCCGATGTCGCCGGCAGCTACCCCCCGCCCCAACCCTCCCCCGCTCTCGCGGGAACCGAAGGTTCCCGCCGTCGCGTCAGGCGTGGCGAACCCACGCCGGGAGCAAGGGGGGAGGGGGTGTGCATCAAGCTCCGTCTTGACCCCTCCCCCCTTGCGGGGGAGGGCAAGGTGGGGGGTAAATGCCCGATAGCGGCGGCGCGTTCACCATACGGGTGATCGATCGTATCGCCGACATCCCGGCGGCGGCGTGGGATGCCTGCGCCGGTCCCGACAATCCGTTCCTCTCGCATGCTTTCCTCGACGCGCTCGAGGAAAGCGGCTCGGCGACGGCGGAGACCGGCTGGTTGGCGCAGCATCTCGCCCTCGAGGAGTCCGGCGGCCGCCTGCTCGGGGTGGCGCCGCTCTATCTCAAGGGCCATTCCTACGGCGAGTACGTCTTCGATCACGGCTGGGCCGACGCCTATGAGCGCGCCGGCGGGCGCTATTACCCCAAGCTGCAATGCGCCGTGCCCTTCACCCCGGTGACCGGGCCGCGTCTCCTGGTCAATCCCGCTTCCGGCCCGGCGGCGGCCGGGGCGGTCGCCGATGCGCTGATCGCGGCCATGCTCGAGCTCGCGCGCCGGCACAAGGTCTCCTCGCTGCACGTCACCTTCCCGACCGCGGGCGAATGGGAGCGTCTCGGCGGCGCCGGCTTCCTGCAGCGCACGGGACAGCAATTCCATTGGGAAAATGCCGGCTATGCCAGTTTCGACGATTTCCTCGCCGCGCTGAGTTCGCGCAAGCGCAAGACCATCCGCAAGGAGCGCGAGGGCGCCGTCGCCGGCGGCATCGAAATTCACACCCTGAGCGGCGCCGCCATCGAGAAGCGCCATTGGGATGCCTTCTTCCGCTTCTACATCTCGACCTCGGACCGCAAATGGGGCTCGCCCTATCTCACCCGCGCGTTCTTCGACCTCATCGGCGCGCGCATGGCCGATCGCATCGTCCTCGTCATGGCTGAGAAGAACGGCAGGCTGATCGCCGGCGCGCTCAATCTCCGCGGCGGCGACACGCTCTACGGTCGCAACTGGGGCTGCGCCGGGGACTTCCCCTTTCTGCATTTCGAAGCGTGCTACTACCGCGCCATCGATTTCGCCATCGCCCATGGGCTGAAGCGGGTCGAGGCGGGCGCCCAGGGCCAGCACAAGATCCAGCGCGGCTATCTGCCGAGCCCGACCTATTCGGCGCATTGGATCCGCGATCCCGGCTTCAAGCGCGCGGTCGCCGATTTCCTCACCCGCGAGCGCCGCGCCATCGCCCATGAGATGGACGAGCTCGCCGAGCTCTCCCCGTTCCGCCGCGAGGCGGATTAGCCCCACAATCTCCGCCGCGAGGCCGATTAGTCTTGTCCGCTCAGGCGCGCGGCAGCGCCGACGCCACAAGCCGTCCGGGCGCCATGCCCAGTACCGCGGTGACGAGTGGCCGCTCGCCGAAGATCGCCCCGCGCCGCGCACCTGCCGCCGGCTTGCGCTCGCCTTCCGTCCGGCGCTCCGCCACGCTCGGCGCATAGGGAACCGAGGGCGTCGGAATGTCGCCGCGGCGGGAAGCGGCGAAGGGGCGTGCCGCGCCCACCGCGGCGGCTTCGCCATCAGCTCGTCTCCCCCATTAGCTCCTCTCCCAGGGTCAGCTGCCGTTCCTAACGACGGCATCCGGCGCATCGTTCCGGCGGCGTCCTTTCGCCCTTCTGCCCGTGGAGCGCCGGCGCGGCGGATTAACATTTTGTAACGTGCCGGAGCGGCGGGAAGACGATTTATTCGGAGCCAGCTCGTGCGCGGTCTAGGCGACTCGCGCCGGATATCGGCGGAACTTTGGGGGAAACGGGCCATAGACCGCGCATCGCTTTTCCGCCGGACCGGGCTGCAGCTCGCCGGCCTGCGGCCCGATCGACGCTGGGACAGGCTCGCCTATTGCCTGTTCGCGGTTCTTGCCATCCTCGTCCTTTTGACCTTCCGGGACTATGGCGTGACCTGGGACGAGGACGTCCATTTCTACTACGGCTTCAAGGTACTCGATTTCTATCGGAGCCTCGGCCAGGACCGCTCCTACCTCGACTTCATGAACCTTTACACCTACGGCGCCGCGTTCGATCTCCTGACGGCGGCGCTGTCGCGGATCTCACCGCTGGGCGCCTGGGAGACGCGCCATCTCGTCGACGCGTTGATCGGCATTTGCGGTATCGTCGGAACCTGGCGCGTCGGGCGCCTGCTTGCCGGTCCGCGCGCCGGGCTGCTCGCCGCGCTGCTGCTGGCGCTGACGCCGAGCTACTACGGCCACATGTTCAACAACCCGAAGGACATTCCCTTCGCGGTCGCCCTAATCTGGTCGCTCTACTACACGCTGCGGCTGCTCCCCGATCTGCCGCGGCCGCCGATGGCAACGGTGCTCAAGCTCGGAATCGCCGTCGGCCTTGCAATCGGCGTGCGGGTCGGCGGTCTGCTGTCGCTCTGCTATCTCGGTCTCGCCCT
>DATAQP010000366.1:0-1829 GCA_036264595.1 Allostellaceae bacterium | reverse complement strand
GGGATGCGCGGCGGCGCGACGATGATCTCCGGCGTGCTCGTCGCGCGGCTGCTCGGCAGCGACGCCGCCGCCTTGCGCGGCGCTTATGTCCGCCTCGCCGGCCATCTTCGTCAGGCGCAGGCCGGCTTGCCCGCTACGCTGCCAGGGCTTTGGCATGTTTGATGCTTTGGGAGATGGGATAGACTGCCGGCGGAGAACCGGCTGCCGCGAGGACTGAATTGAACCTCACCCCACGCGAGAAGGACAAGCTGCTCATCTCGCTCGCCGCCATGGTGGCCGAGCGGCGATTGAAGCGGGGCGTCAAGCTCAACTATCCCGAGGCGATCGCGCTGATCAGCGACTACGTGCTCGAGGGGGCGCGCGACGGTCGAACGGTCGCCGAGCTGATGCGCGACGGCGCCACCGTGCTGACGCGCGGCCAAGTGATGGAGGGGGTCGCCGAGATGGTCCACGAGCTCCAGGTCGAGGCGACTTTCCCGGACGGCACCAAGCTCGTCACCATCCACCAGCCGATCCGCTGAGGCATCATGATTCCAGGAGAGATCATCGTCGCCGCAGGCGAGATCGAGCTCAACGCCGGACGGAAGACCGTGTCCTTGAGCGTCGCCAATACCGGCGACCGGCCGATCCAGGTCGGCTCGCATTATCATTTCTTCGAGACCAACCGGGCGCTCGCCTTCGATCGCGACAAGGCGCGCGGCTGCCGGCTCGACATTCCGGCGGGGACCGCGGTGCGCTTCGAGCCCGGCCAGACCCGCGAGGTCAGGCTGGTCGCCTATGCCGGGGCGCGCCGCGTCTTCGGCTTCAACGGCAAGATCAACGGAGCGCTGTGATGGCGGTGCGCATGCAACGCGGCGCCTATGCCACGATGTTCGGCCCGACGGTCGGCGACCGCATCCGCCTCGCCGATACCGAGCTCTTCGTCGAGATCGAGAGCGACCGCACGGTCTATGGCGAGGAGGTCAAGTTCGGCGGCGGCAAGGTGATCCGCGACGGCATGGGGCAGAGCCAGGTCAGCCGCGCCGACGGCGCCGCCGACACCGTCATCACCAATGCGGTGATCATCGACCATAGCGGCATCGTCAAGGCCGATATCGGCATCACCGGCGGCCGCATCAGCGGCATCGGCAAGGCCGGCAACCCCGACATCCAGCCGGGCGTCGACATAATCATCGGCCCGGGCACCGAGATCATCGGCGGCGAAGGCAAGATCGTCACGTCAGGCGGCATCGACAGTCACATCCATCTCATCGCGCCGCAGCAGGCCGAGGACGCGCTCTATAGCGGCATCACCACCATGCTGGGTGGCGGCAGCGGCCCGGCCTCGGGCACCTTGGCGTCGACCTGCACCGGGCCCTGGCATCTCGAGCGCATGCTGCAGGCGGCCGAAGGTATCCCGGTCAATCTCGGCTTCTTCGGCAAGGGTAACTCCTCCGACGAGAAGCCGCTGATCGAGATGATCGAGGCGGGCGCCTGCGCCTTGAAGCTGCACGAGGATTGGGGCGCGACGCCGAACGCCATCGATGTCTGCCTCGGCGTCGCCGAGCGCTACGACGTCCAGGTTGCCATCCACACCGACACGCTGAATGAATCCGGCTTCGTCGAGGATACGGTGGCGGCGTTCAAGGGACGCAATATCCACGCCTTCCACACCGAGGGCGCCGGCGGCGGCCATGCCCCCGACATTATCAAGGTCTGCGGCCTGCCCAACGTGCTGCCGTCCTCGACCAACCCGACGCGGCCCTTCACCATCAACACGGTCGACGAGCATCTCGACATGCTGATGGTGTGCCATCACCTCAGCCCGCGCATTCCCGAGGACGTCGCCT
>DATAQP010000286.1:0-3504 GCA_036264595.1 Allostellaceae bacterium | reverse complement strand
CCTCCGCCCAATTGACCAGGAACGGCCGCAGCACATCGGGCGCGACCAAGGCATCGGCGAGATTGATCCTGGCATCTGGCGCCACCGGACCGACGAGGAACTCGACCAGGCGCAGGGCTCCCTGATTGCTCTTGAGCAGGTTCCAGTGGCGATCGACGACGACGGCGGGAAACGGCTCCTGCTGGGCCATGATGTAATCGAGCGCGCTGCGGACCCGCACGAGCTCAGGCGCGGCGAGAGCGGTCTCGCGCCATACCGGAGCGAAGCCGGCGGCGAGCAGCAGGGCATTGTGCTGGCGAAGCGGAACGTCGAGCGCCGTCGCCAGCCGCATGACCATCTCGCGACTGGGCGATGCTCGTCCCAGCTCCATGAAGCTCAGATGGCGCTGCGAGATGTCCGCCCGCCCGGCAAGCTCGAGCTGCGCCAATCCCCGATGCTCGCGCCACCTGCGCAATAGCGTCGCGAAGCTCTGCTGACCGGACATGAATACCTGCGAGGTAGTTGCCAGGACGATGCCGCTCGACAAGATGGCACATCCCGATCGTCCGAGACAGGAGATGCCGGTGGGCGAGTGGTTCGGCGTGGTGCTGGCGGTCATCTCGAGCTGCCTCGGCGGCACCGCCGCCGCCGTCACGCGCTATCTCGTGCGCGACGCCGATCCGATCACGCTTGCCGTTCTGCGCTGGGGCATCGGCTTTCTCTGCGTGCTGCCGACGACGCTGCTGCTGCGGGCGAAATGGCCGCCGCGCCGCGACTGGTCCGCCGTTGCGCTGCTCGGCCTCGCCTTCTTCGGGCTGTTCTTCGTCCTCTACAACATCGCGATCGGCTACACCACGGCGGCGCGCGCGAGCCTCGCCCTCTCGACCCTGCCGCTGCAGACCATGATCGTCGGCGCCGTGCTCGGCATCGAAGCGCTCACCGCGCGCAAGTCTCTGGGCGTCTTCATTGCCATAATCGGCGTCGTTTCCGCGCTCGCCTCGGGTCTCTCGGCCGCGCCGGAAGGGGCATGGCGTGGCGAAGCGATCATGAGCGGCGCCGTCCTTTGCATGGCCTTCTACAATGTCTGGTCACGTCCGTTCATCGCCAGAGCGAGCACGCTCGGATTCCTGACGGTCGGCATGGGGGCCGGCGCCGGCGCCCTCGTCCTGGTCGCCGTGCTGACCGGCCGCCTCGCCATCCTCGAGGGCTTCGGCGCGCCGCAATGGATTGCCGGCATCTATCTCGGCGTCGCCGGCGGCGCCGTCGCCTTAATTCTCTGGGTCATCGCGCTTCAGCGAGCGACGCCGACGCGCGTCGCCAACACCATGACCGTCAATCCCGTCGCCGCCGGATTGCTCGCGACCCAGCTCGTCGGCGAGACGCTCAGCGTTGATCTGGTGGCCGGGCTGATCGCCGTCTTTGCCGGCATTTGGATCGCGACCACGGAGGCGACGCGGCGATAGGCGCGCTCCCTGGGAACTCTTCCTTATGAATTCTATATAGCTCACGGCTCGTCGCCATATTGATTCAATACGCCGACATCAGGCCTGATCTCAAGGACGGTCGCGCCTGCGCTTCAGCCGCGTTCAACGCTGACGCGCGGTGCATTCGATCGAGAAACTGTGCGGAGATCAGCCTCGTGCCCACCTTGTCCAACACGGCGCCCATGCTGGAGGACCCAAGCCCGGCAGCAGGGACTGGTTCACGCCTGCCGCAAGCTCCAGGGGGCAGGCTGCTGAACGCCGTCTCAATGACTCTGCTCGTCGTGCTGCGCGTCTATATGGTCGTGGTCGCAGGGGTCGTCGCGTTCCGCGTCATCGTGTCTTGATCGAATTCGACTGCCTCCGCGCAAGCTCTCGGGAGGCATTAGGTTGCGGGTCGCTTTGATCAAAGAGAGCATAACAATCGAAGATGCCAAGACAATGTTCAAGCCACGCCTTTCTTCCCGTTCGCCCTTGGGCAATGCTTCGACGAAGACAGTGAGGTTGGCGTGGCGGGTCGCTATCCTCATCGTCCTTGCGGCAACTATCTTTTGCGGACCATTGAATAGAAGCCCTGCAGAAACTCCGCCGAAAGCCCCGGTGACGCAGCCGACGATGAATGCCGATGAAGATGACTTGGTTTGGTAGGTAGACGGGAAGGGTCAGAATGACCATTCAAGTGATCATCCTGATCTCGATGGGCTTTGCTGCGATGGCATCCTTGCTCGTGGTGTAGGTACGGACGCGTCGTTGGCAGTCCTTAATTCATCGCGCAGGGTCCACCCGCCAAATGACGCCGTCGCGGCTCTCGCGGTCCTCGAGCTCGCGGCTGGTCGCCACGGTGTAGCGCGCCAGCGCAGTGAGGCCGCTGGTCGGCACGTAGCTGCGGCCGGGATCGCCGAGCAGCACGGTGACGCCGGTACCGGCGAGCGCTCGCAGCCAGGCGGTGAGGCGATCGGCGAGCGGCTGCTCGTAGCACATGTCGCCGACCAGCACGACATCCCAGGCCCCAGCGACGGTGCCGATGAGGTCGGCGGTTTCGACGGCGACGGCGACGCCGTTGAGCGCAGCGTTGAGGGCGATGGCGGCGGCGGCGAAACCGTCGATCTCGGCGGCGACGATCGTGGCCGCGCCGGCCTGTGCCGCGGCGATGGCGAGGAGGCCGGAGCCGGCGCCGAAATCGAGCACGCGCTTTCCGGCGACGATCGCAGGGTCGTCGAGCACGTAGCGCGCCAGCGCCTGGCCGCCGGCCCAGGGAAAGGCCCAGAAGGGCGGCGGCACGTTGGCGCGCGCCAGCGCATCCTCGCTCGCCTGCCAGATCGGCGTGATCTCGGTGGCGAGATGGAGGCGAATCTCCGGGATGAGCGGCGGCGTCGCGATCGCCGTATTGGCGCGGATGAAGGCGGCCGCGTCCGGTTGCATCACGCCAGCATCCGCGACGCGACGATGCCGAGCAGCACGAGCCAGCCGGTCCAGCGATTGGCGCGGAATTTGGCGAGGCAATCCGCCGGGTCCTGGGTTCGCACGGTCGCCGCCTGCCAGGCAAGATGCAGGCCGACGAGGGTGAGAGCCGGCAAGATCGGCCAGGCGAGCCGGGAAGCGAGCGCCGCCCCGGTCCAAAGCGCGAGGGCGAGGGCGTAGAAGACGAAGAGCGCGGGCCGCGTCGCCGCGCCGAGGGCGAGGGCCGAGGATTTGACGCCGATGAGAACGTCGTCCTCCTTGTCCTGATGGGCGTAGATCGTGTCGTAGCCGAGAGTCCAGCAGATGCCGCCGGCATAGAGCAGCAGCGCCGGCGTCGCAAGGGAACCCGTCGCCGCCGCCCAGCCGAGCAGCGCACCCCAGTTGAAATTGAGGCCGAGAAAGAATTGCGGCCAGTAGGTGATGCGCTTCATGAAGGGATAGGTCGCGATCAGCAGCAGCACGAGGAAGCCGAGTGCGATCGCCAGCCGGTCGAGGCTGAAGAGCACTGTGGCGCCAACCGCCAGCTGCAGGGCCAGGAAGGCGACGGCGCCGCGTACCCCGACGGCGCCGCTCGGGATCGGTC
>DATAQP010000346.1:0-1959 GCA_036264595.1 Allostellaceae bacterium | reverse complement strand
CGATGAAGGCCGGCGCCCTGGCCGGGTCGCGAAAGTAGAACACGGTGAAGGGCCGGTAGCCGAGCTCGCCGCCGTTGTTGAAGAACTCGCTGACATAGATCGAGTTCTCGACGGTGCGCAGAATGACGAGATCGATGTTCTTGCGCTCCATCGTCTCGCGCAGGCGCTTCTCGTTGAAGAAGATCGACTGACGTCGCATGGTTCCCTCCGCTCTCGCGGCCCGATCATGGCCGCAGCATGAAATCCCGTCCCAGCAGCCGCAGGCTCGCCAAGAGCGTCGCCAGCATGACGACGAGCAGGATGCATCCCGAGGCGGCGAGGATCTCGAAATTGCCCTCCTCGTTGAGGTCGAGCATCAAGATGGCGAGCACCCTGGTCTGCGGCCCGACGACGAAGAGCGCCGTGCTGAGCTCGCGCGCCGCCGGGATGAAGACCATCAGCCAAGCTCCGGCAAGGCTGGTCTTGAGCAGCGGCGCGAGGATACGTCGGATGGTGGTGGACCGCGCCGCGCCGAGGATGCGCGCCGCTTCCTCCATCTCGGGGTTGACGCTGCGCAACGCCGCCGCGGCATTGGCGTAGGCGATCGGGATGAAGCGGGCGACGAAGGCGAGGATGACGATCGCCGCGGTGCCGATGAGCGCAGCCGGGGGTGGTGCGAAGGTCGCATAGAACGCCATGCCGAGCACGATGCCGGGAATGACGAAGGGCGCCATGACCAGCCCGCCGAGATAACGCGCGAGCGGCACGAGCCGGCCTCGAATCAGATATGCGACGACGAGACCGAGGATGACGCACGCGGTGGCGGCGATGCCCGAATAGAGCAGCGTATGAGCGATCGACTGCTGCGTGATCGGGTATTCGAACAAGAGATAGCTGAAATTCGCGAGGGTGAGGTTCTGCAACGAGAAGCCGCGCCCCCAAGCCTTGCTGAACGCCGCCTCACAGATCGTAGCGAAGGGAAGAAAGACCGAGAGCGCGCCGATGAGGAGTGCGTAGAGCAGCGCACCGTAGCGCCACCGTCCGAGACGGATCGGCCGACGCGCGCCGCCTTTGCCGGTGACGGCGACGAAGCCTTTGCGGCTCAGCACGGCGCGCTGTAGCCAGAGCAGGAACATGGTGACCCCGATGAGGGGCGCGCAGTAAGCGGCGGCGACCTCGACCTGCACGGGATATTCGAAAAAATTCCAGAGCTGCGTTGTCATCACGCTGAAATGCGCCGGGATGGCGATCAGCGCCGGCGTGCCGAACAGCGCGATGGTGTCGAGGAAGACCACGATCGAACCGGCGAAGATCGCCGGGAGCACCAGCGGCAGGGTGACGCGCAATGCGGTGCGCAGCCGGCTCGCACCCAGGATGCTCGCGGCGTCCTCCATCTCCGACGAGACGAGGTCGAGGGCGGCGCTGGTGGCGACGAAGACGTAGGGATAGGCGTAGATCGCAACGACGAATACGAGGCCGGTGAAGCTATAGATGTTGAAGGGGCCGGCGTTGCCGCCGGTGAGCGTCGCCGCCGCGCGGTTCAGCCAGCCTGCGCGCGGCGCGGCGAGCAGGATCCAGGCGACGCCCCCGAGATAATTGGGGGTGATGAAGGTCGCGATGACGGTGAGCCGCACCAGGCCCTTCAGCGGCATGTCGGTGCGCGATACCGCCCAGGCGAGAGGGACGGCGACGACGACGCAGCAGGCCGTCACCGCCGTGCCGAGCCAAAGCGAGTTGCCGAGCGCCCGCAGATGCCGCGCATTGCCGAAGGCGTCGACGTAGTTCGCGAGGGTGAAGCCGCTACCGTCGGATCGGGCGAGACTCGCAATCGCCAGTTTGGCCAGTGGCGCCGCGACGAGCAGGAGCAGGAAGATGACGAGCCCCGCCGTCGCAGCGCTCCACAGTAGCGAAGAAAGGCGGGCCCGCAGATTGGTCCGCCGCGCGGGCGCCGCGTCGTTCCGTTGCGCGGAGGGCGGGCTC
>DATAQP010000323.1:0-2821 GCA_036264595.1 Allostellaceae bacterium | reverse complement strand
CTTCTCGACCTTGCCCGCCCTGTGGCGCAGCGGCTCGCTGGCGCTGGTCGGGCCGCCCGGCGTCGGCAAGACGACGCTGGCCGGCAAGCTCGCGGCGCGCGCCCGCAGCAGGCGACCGATCCTGGTCAATACCGACACGGCACGCGCCGGCGTCGCCGCGCAGCTGGCGGAGTATTCCGGCGTGCTCGGCATCACGCTCGGCAGCGAAGGCGACGCGCAGGCGCTCGCCGCCTCGCTGCCCGGCAGGCGCCGGCACATCATCATCGATACATCGGGAATCAACCCCTTCGACCGCAAAGCGGTCGAAGAGCTCGCCGCTCTCGTCCGCTCGGCGCGGGCGGAGCCCGTCCTCGTGCTGCCGGCCAATGTCGAGCCCGACGAGGCGACGGAACTCGTCCATGCCTTCCGCGTCCTGCCGATCCGCCGCCTGCTGGCGACGCGGCTCGATATCGTGCGCCGGCTCGGCGGGCTGCTGACTGCCGCCGCTGCCGGCGGCTACGCCATCGTCGGCGGCAGCATCACGCCGCATTTCACCTACGGGCTGCGCCCGCTGACACCGAATGTTCTGGCGCGCCGCCTCCTCCGCGCCGCGCTCGACGACAGACCCTGGCGGACGGAATAGGCGTTCATCCCCGATGACGGGGGTCGAGGGCGTCGCGCAATCCGTCGCCGAGCAGATTGAAGGCGAGAACGACGCAGAAGATGGCGATGCCCGGCCACATTGCCATCCACGGCGCCTGGCTGAGGAAGTTCTTCGCCGTGTTGAGCATGCTGCCCCAGCTCGGCGCCGGCGGCTGCTGGCCGAGGCCGAGGAAGGAGAGACTCGCCTCGGCAATGATCGCGAGCGCGATGGCGAGCGTCGCCTGCACCATGATCGGGGCGACGATATTGGGCAGGATGTGGCGCAGGACGATCCTGAGATGCGGGTTGCCGACGGCGCGCGCCGCCTCGACGTAATCCTCGACCTTGGCGTTGAGCACCTGGGCGCGGGTCAGCCGGATGAAGGCCGGCATCGCCGAGATGCCGATGGCGATCATCGCGTTGGTCAGGCTCGGCCCAAGAAAGGCGGCGAGCGCGATTGCCAGGATGAGGAAGGGGCAGGCCAGCATGGCATCGGTGATGCGCATCAGAAGCCCATCGAGGAAGCCGCCGACATAGCCCGCGACGAGACCGACCGGCACGCCGCAGGCAATCGAGATGCACACCGAGACGACCCCGGCGAGGAGCGAGGCGCGGGCGCCGTAGATGATGCGCGCCAGCACGTCGCGGCCGATCTCGTCGGTGCCGAACCAATGGGCGAGGCTGGGCGGCTTGCGCACCAGCAGCCAGTTGGTGGCGATCGGATCGTAGGGGCTGATCAGCGGCGCGAGGATCGCGACGGCGACGAAGAACAGCACGACCACCGCCCCGACCATGGCGCCGCGCCGCTTGACCAGGCGGCGCAATGCGCGGCGCCAGGGCGATGCTTCGGACGTTGCGGTAACGGTGGTCTCGATCGTGGTTGCGGTCATGCTGTCAGGCGCGCAAGCGTGGGTTGACGAGGAAATAGGCGAGGTCGGCGAGGAGGTTGAGCAGGATATACGCCGTCGCGGTGAAGAGCACGACGCCCTGCACCACGGCATAGTCGCGGTTGAACACGGCATCGACGATGAGCTTGCCGAAGCCGGGAATGGTGAAGACCTGCTCGGTAAGAACCGCGCCGGAGAGCAGCTGGCCGAACTCGAGCGCGCCGAGCGTGACAACCGGAACGAGCGCGTTGCGCAATCCATGCTTGAGGATGACGACGCGCTCGTTCAGCCCCTTGGCGCGCGCCGTCCGGATGTAGTCGGTGTTCATCACCTGCAGCATGGCGCTGCGCGTGTGGCGCATCATCACCGCGGCGATGGCGTTGCCGAGCACGAAAGCAGGCATGACCATGGCGCCGAGATTCTGCCTCAGGTCCTCGCGAGGGCTGACATAGCCCGAGGCCGGCAGCCAGCCGAGCTCGACCGAGAAGAGCAGGATCATCAGGAAGCCGAGCCAGAAATTCGGCGTCGACAAGCCCCAGAGGGCGAAGACATTGGCGCCATAGTCCCAGGCCGTGCCGTTCTTCACCGCCGAGAGCACACCGGCGGGAATGCCGATGAGCAGGGCGAAGCCCATGGCAAGACCGGCGAGCTCGGCGGTCACCGGCAGCTTCTCGACGATGAGGTGGAGCACCGGCTGGTTGATGCGGATCGACTCGCCGAGATCGCCGTGCAGCAGGGCGGCGACCCATAGCCCGTAGCGGATCGGCAGAGGCTCGTCGAGATGGTACTTGCCGCGCAGGAACTCGATGACCTTGGGATCGCGGTCCTCGCCGGCGAGGGCGAGAGCCGGATCGCCGGGCAGCAGCTGCTGCAGCCCGAAGATCAGGATCGAGACGAAGAACAGCGTCGGAATGATGATCGCGATGCGGCGCAGCAGATAGGCGAACATGACGCGCTCAGCTCCGCAACCGCGACGGCAAACCCCCTCTCCCCTCCCGGGGGAGGGTTGGGGTGAGGGGGCTCTCGCAAGGGCGGGCAAGAAGCGGCAGCAGCCCCCTCACCCTCCCATCGCTACGCGATGGGCCCCTCCCTCTCCCGCAGAGGGGAGAGGGGCGAGCTGACCAAAGCACGATCATCATCCGAGCGTCAGTCCTTTGAGGCGGATCATGCCGTCTGGAACCGGCTTGAAGCCCTTGAGTTTCGGCGTGTACGCCCACAGCCATTTGACGTGGTAGAGGTAGATGATCGGGTCATCCTGGGCGAGTTGCGCCGCCACCGCCTTATAGTGCTTCAGCCGCTCCGGAACGTCGCCG
>DATAQP010000264.1:0-9142 GCA_036264595.1 Allostellaceae bacterium | reverse complement strand
ACCAAGTACCGCCATACCCTTACCCCTACTACGATCCTTGGTATTGGGGTCCGCCCTTTGGTTTTGGCGCGTCCTTCCTGTTTGTCGATCGCCATCACCATTTTCACCACCGTGAGTTCCACCACGGCGGCCATCACGGCGGCATGCATCACCACTGACCGCCGGCTTGCGGCCGCTGCACGCGCGGCGCCGCTCGCGGGGCTGGCCGCTGCACGCGCGGCTTTCATGCGCCATCGGCTTGCGTCACACTATCGTGTCGCAACGAGAGCCTGGAGCCGCCATGTCCGCACTGCCGACCGAGCCGACCGATCTGCCTGTCCACGCCATCGCGGCCGCGATTAAGACGCGCAAGCTCTCGCCCGTCGAGCTGACCGATGCACTGCTCGCTCGCATCGAGCGGCTCGACGGCAAGCTGCACGCCTTCATCGCCCTCTATGCCAAGGAGGCGCGCCTCGCCGCCGAGGCCGCCGACAAGGCGATCCGCTCCGACCATGCGGTCGGGCCGTTGCATGGCATCCCGATCGCCTTGAAGGACCTTGTCGACATCGAGGGCCGCGTCACCACCGGCGGGTCGAAAGTGTGGAAAGACCGCGTCTCGCCGACCACCGCGACGCTGGCGCGCAAGCTGATCGCCGCCGGAATGATCGTGCTCGGCAAGACGCATACCGTCGAGTTCGCGACCGGCGGCTGGGGCACCAACCAGCATATGGGAACGCCCTGGAATCCGTGGGACCCGGAAGTGCCGCGCACCCCCGGCGGCTCGAGCAGCGGCTCGGGCGTCGCCGTCGCCGCGCGCCTTACGCCCTGCGCCATCGGCACCGATACCGGCGGCTCGGTGCGGCTGCCCGCCGCCTGGTGCGGCATCACCGGCCTCAAGACGACGATCGGACGGATCAGCGTCCATGGCGTGCTGCCGCTCGCCGCGACGCTCGACACGCCGGGACCGATGACGCGCTCGGTCGAGGATGCCGCCATCCTGTTCAACCTCCTGCAGGGGCCCGACGCGCTCGATCCGCTCACCCTGCACCACCCGCCCGACGATCCGCTGCCGAGCCTGAAGCGCGGCGTCGCCGGGCTGCGCCTCGGCATCCTGGCGACGGAGGAGCGCGCCGGCATCGATGCCGAGGTGCTGACTGCCTATGACCAATCCATCGCCGCCCTCGAGACGCTGGGCGCGCGCATCGTCGAGCCGCAATTGCCGCGGCGCTTCGGCGAATTCGCCGAGCTGACCGGACGGATCATCGGCGCCGAGGGCTACGCCTATGTCGGCCACATCGTCGACGACCGCAACCTGCCGGTCGACGACGCGGTGCGGCCGCGGATGTGGGTCGGTAAGACCATTTCGTCGCGCGACTATCTCCACGCTCTCGCCGAGCGCGAAGCGATAAAACGCTCATTCGCCGCCCCGCTCGGCGAGATCGACGCGCTGCTGACGCCGACGACGGCGACGCCGGCGATTCCGATCGCCGAGGTCGATCAAGCCACGACGCCGGCGGTGTTCACCCGCATGGTCAATTTCCTCGATCTCTGTGCCCTCTCCGTGCTGAACGGCTTCACGCGCGGCGGCCTGCCGACTTCGTTGCATATCATCTGCAAATCCTATGACGAGGCGACCGCCTTGCGCATCGGCTGGGCCTATGAGCAGGCGACGCCATGGCACACGAGGCGCCCGCCCGGCGTTTGAATGCGCGCATGTCAGACTCAGTCGTCGACCACGACGTCGCCATCATCGGCGCCGGCGCCGCCGGAATCGGCGCCGCCCGGCGGCTGATCGAGCGCCGCCTCTCCGTCGTTCTGCTGGAGGCGCGCGAGCGCATCGGCGGGCGGGCTCTGACGGTGCCGACGGATCTCGGCTATCCCGTCGATCTCGGCTGCGAGTGGCTCCATTCGGGCGACCGCAACCCATGGACGGTGATCGCGTGCGAGAGCGGCTTCACCGTCGACGAGACCTTGCCCGATTGGGGCGCCCGCCTGCGACGGGCCGGGGCGAGCGCAGAAGACGAGACCGCATGGCATGTCGCGCGCGACGCGTTCTATGACCGGATGGAGGCGGCCGGCGACGCAGAGCCCGACCGTGCCGCCGCCACGCTGCTGCCGCCGGGCAGCCGCTGGAACCCGCTGCTCGACGCGATCAGCACCTGGGCCAACGGTGTCGAACTCGACCGGCTCTCGCTGCAGGATCACGCGCGCTACGCCGATAGCGGCGTCAATTGGCGTGTGCACGAGGGTTACGGCGCGCTGATCGCCGCCTACGGCAAAGGCTTGCCGGTGCGGCTTGGCTGCCCGGTGCAGCGGGTCGATCTTCGCGGCCGCGCCATCGCTGTCGAGACGACGCGCGGCAGCCTGCGCGTGCGCGCCGCGCTCCTCACCGTGCCGCCGACGCTACTCGCCGGGGAGACGATCCGTTTCACGCCTGCGCTTCCGGCGACGAAGCGGGCGGCGGCCCACGGCGTGCCGCTCGGCCTTGCCAACAAGCTGTTCCTGGCGCTCGATGGCACGCCGCCTGACCTGCCGCAAGACGGCCACCTCGTCGGCGCGCTCGACCGCCTCGCCACCGGCAGCTACCAGATGAGACCGCATGGCAGGCCGATGGTCGCGGCCTATTTCGGCGGCGCGCTGGCGCTCGACCTCGAGCACGCCGGCGCGGCAGCAATGGCGGATTTCGCGGTCGGCGAACTGGCCGACCTGTTCGGCAGCGCAATCCGCCCCAGGCTGCGGCCTCTGGCGAGCTCGGCCTGGGCGACCGACGACTTCGCCCGCGGCTCCTATTCCTACGCCTTGCCGGGCCATGCCGATGATCGCGCCATCCTGGCAGCGCCGGTCGACGATCGCCTGTTCTTTGCCGGCGAGGCCTGCTCTCCGGCGAATTTCTCGACCGCGCATGGCGCCCTGCTCAGCGGTCGCGAGGCGGCCGACCGCATCGCCGACCTGCTCGGCCGGCGGACATCCTCGGAGCCGGGCGGCGCTGCGCGATAATATTTGGATAATAGTTCTTCTCTAGAGGTATGTAATCGACTGCAGAATGCCATCAATCGCTTGTTGCCAGGCTTGGTTTTCTCTTTTAAACACAATCGGATGGCTTGAAAGCTCTCTGGCTCAGACATCTAGGACCGCCCGTTGCGTCACGCACCTTGCCGATTGTCGCTTTACCTGCTCGCTGCCCTGGCGGTCCTCGCCGTCGGCAGCCGGGATGGCGCGCTCGCCTTGCCGATCGTCGGCAACGCGCAGACCGTAGTGCGCGACGTCAAGGGCAAGCTCGACAACGAGTCGCGTACGCTGGTCGTCGATTCCGACGTGTTTCTCGACGAGGAAGTCACCACCGGGCCGAATAGCGGCACGCGCATCGTCTTCAAGGATGGCACCAATCTCGAGCTCGGCGAGAACAGCCGGCTGCGGCTGACCAAGCTGGTCTTCGATCCCGATCCCAAGAAGAGCGAGATCTCGGTCAGGGCGCTGGCTGGCGTGTTCCGCTGGACGAGCGGCAATCTGCCGGTCGGCAACTATCACATCAGCACGCCGGTCGCGACGATCGGGATCCGCGGGACCAGCCTCGAATGGATCGTCGGCGGCAACGGCCTGACGACGGTCGCGCTGGCCAAGGGCTCGGTCACTGTCAGCAACGCGCGCGGCGCCAGCGTCGAGCTGGCGCCCAACCAGGCAACGACGGTCTTTCCGGCCGATCCCGATGGCAGCCAGCAGGCACCCGCGGCGGCGGGGCCGATTCCGCCCGCGATTCTGCAGGTCGTCTGGAAAATGACAGCGACGATCAATCTGTTCGACGCGCCGAGCATGAGCGAGCCGCATTCCGGCGGCAGCGGCTTCATTCAGCAGACCGGCGGCTACGATAGCCGCTTGAATCCCGATTATTTCAAGCCCCCCACCGCGACGGTCCCGACATCGGGGAGCGCGAAAAGTGGCGGTGGCCCGAGCACCCCTGCCGCCGCCCCGGCATCGACCGATCCGGCTCCGGCCATACCCGTGACGCCATCGAACCAGACGCCAAGCGGTCAACCCCTCGCCACGCCCACCGCGCCTACCACGCCTACCACCCCCACCTCACCCACCACGCCGGTGGTCATAGTCACGCCGCCGCCCCCGATCACGCCGACCACCCCCATCCATCTAATGACCAACATCGATTTCGGGGCGCAGATCGCCGGTTCGACGACATCCCAGTCCGTCACGCCCACGGGCCTGCCCCCTGGTGTCGCGATCACGGATGTTAAAATGCTCATGGGTAGCTCCACCGCCTTCACCTACACCGCTCACGGAGCGTTGGGGTGGTTGATCACCTTCATGCCTCCGCCGGGCATGCCCGACCAGATCTTCACCGGGACCTTCGAGATAACCGATGCGCTCGGCAACACCTGGGACTGGGTCCTGACCGGCACAGAGGTCATCGCCTCGATCGCGGAGCCGTCGACGCTGGCCCTCTTCCTGCTCGGCATCGCCGGTCTCGCCTGGCTGCGCCGCCGGCCGCCTTCCGCCTTCGCGAGCGGCGAAACGCGATGCATCGGCTGACACAATTCCTCGCCCAAGGCCGTCTTCTCGCTCTCATCGTTCTCGCCGCCGCGCTCGCGCTGCATTATCTCGATCCGGCGACGGTCCAGCTCATGCGGATGCATGGCTTCGACGTGCTGCAGGAGATCTTTCCCCGCGCGGAAGGCGAGCATCCGGTCACCATCGTCGATCTCGACGAGGAGAGCCTCAAGGCGCTCGGGCAATGGCCCTGGCCGCGCACCCTCATCGCCGAGCTGACCGATCGGCTGACGGCGCTGGGCGCCGCCGTCGTCGGCTTCGACGTCTATTTCCCTGAGCCCGACCGCATGTCGCCCGCACTCGCGGCGCAGAATTTCGCCGGGCTCGACCCGGCGACCCGGGCGACGTTGGAAACATTGCCGAGCAACGACAGCGTCTTCGCGGAGGCGCTGCGACGCGGTCGCGTCGTGCTCGGCGAGACAGCCAAGGAGCGCGATATCGGCACGGCCGATCTTCCGGTCAACCGGGCTCCTCTCGCGCGGCTGGGGTCCGATCCCCTACGCCATCTGCGCCGCTATCCCGGCGTCATCCGGGCGATTCCCGAGCTCGAGCAAGCCGCTGCCGGTCTCGGCATGGTGACGATCGAGCCGGAGGCCGACGGCATCATCCGCCGCGTGCCGCTCGTGCTCGCCATCGGCAGCGAGCTCTTTCCTGCGCTCTCCTTCGAGATGCTGCGCGTCGTCACCGGCGAGAGCGTCGCCGTGCGGACCGGCCCCTACGGCATCGAGGGCCTGTTGATCAACCCGTTCACCATCCCGACCGACGACAACGGCAGCGTCTGGGTGCATTTCGCGCCGCACGAGAAATCGATCTACGTATCGGCGAAGGACGTGATCAACGGCAGCGTCGACCCGGCGCGCATCGCGGGAAAGCTGGTGCTCGTCGGGACGTCGGCGACCGGCCTCGGCGACAACAAGACGACGCCGCTCGATCCCTGGCTGCCCGGCGTCGAGGTGCATGCGCAACTGCTCGAAACAGTGATGAGCGGGACCTATCTCAGCCGGCCGGATTGGGCGGCCGGCGCCGAGCGGTTGCTGATTATTGCCGCCGGCCTCATCATGATCATGCTGGTGTCTGTCACCGGCGCGCGCTGGACCTTGCTCGTCCTTGTGCTGATCGCCGCGGCGTTGATCGCGGGCGATGCCTATCTCTATCGCTTCCATGCGCTGATGATCGACATCTCGCTGCCGCTCCTCGCCAGCGCGGCGCTCTATACGCTGCTCGTTTATGCCAATTACAGCCGCGAGGAGAGTCAGCGGCGCGAGATCCGCCGCGCCTTCGCCCAGTACCTCTCGCCCGTCGTCGTCGAGCAGCTCGCCCGCGATCCCTCACGACTGAAGCTCGGCGGCGATCACCGCAGCATGACGTTCCTGTTCAGCGACATACGCGGCTTCACCGCGATCTCCGAACACTATGCCGAGGATCCGGGAGGCCTGATCGTGCTGATCAACCGTTACATGACGCCGATGACCGATACGATCCAGGCGCATCGCGGCACGATCGACAAATATATCGGCGACGCCATCATGGCGTTCTGGAATGCGCCGCTCGACGATGCCGTACACGCGCGTGACGCCTGCTTCGCCGCACTCGACATGATGCGAGAGCTGGAGGCTTTGAACCGAACCCTCGCCGCCGAGGCCGATGCCGGCAAGGCCGAGCAATGTCGTGCCGCGTCGGCGAACGGCAGCGTGATGTCGAAGCCCCACATCTTCACGCGAAGCCTCGCCATCGGGATCGGCATCAATACCGGCGACTGCATCGTCGGCAATATGGGCTCGGAGTTCCGCAAGAACTATACGGTTCTCGGCGACGCGGTGAACCTCGCCGCCCGGCTGGAATCGCAGTCGAAGAATTATGGCGTGACCATTGTCATCGGCGAGGAGACCTATAAGCAGGTCGCCGATCTTGCCGGCATCGAGCTCGATCTCATCGCGGTCAAAGGCAAGGTGCAGGCAGTGCACATCTTCACGCTCCTCGGCGGGGCGGAGCTCGCCGCCACGCCGGCCTATCGCGACTTGCGGGCCCGCCACGACGCCATGCTGGCAGCCTATCGCGGGCAAGACTGGGCAGAGGCGCGCGGACTGATCGCCTCATGTCGCCCGCTCAGCCGCCAGCTCGATCATCTCTATGATCTCTACGAAACGCGCATCGACCTGTTCGAGACGATACCGCCGCCGCCGGATTGGGATGGCGTCCATATCGCCGAGACGAAGTAGCGCGCGCGGCGACCAATTGTCGTAGTCTTTGCACCGGGAATACTCGGCAGGAGCCCGCCATGACGGCACATTCGAACAAGACCCTCGCGATCGGCATCGCCGGGCTCGGCGCCATCGGCGGCACCGTCGCGGCGGCGCTCGGCGCCGGCATTCCCGGCCTCACCCTCGCGGCGATCGCGGTGCGCGATCAAGGCAAAGCCGAAGCCTGGCTCGCCGCGCGCCGCGTCGCGGTGCCGATCGTGCCGCTCACCGCGCTCGCGTCGCGCTGCGATGTCGTCGTCGAATGTCTGCCGCCGGCCCGGTTCGCCGAGATCGCCGAAACCACGATCGCCGCGGGCAAGACCCTCGTGCCGCTTAGCGTCGGCGCTCTCCTCGCCCATTCCGATCTCATTGAGCGCGCGCGAGCGAGCGGAGCGCGCATCCTGGTGCCGACCGGCGCGCTCATCGGTCTCGACGCGGTGCGCGCGGCGGCGGAGGGCAAGATCCATTCCGTTCGCATGGTGACGCGCAAGCCGCCGCGCGGCCTGGCCGGCGCGCCCTACCTCGTCGCCAATAACATCTCGCTGGACGGGCTGACGGCGCCCCTCAAGGTCTTCGAAGGCAGCGCCCGCGACGGTGCCAAGGGTTTTCCCGCCAATGTCAACGTCGCCGCCGCGCTCAGCCTCGCCGGCATCGGTCCCGATCGCACGCGGCTCGAGATCTGGGCCGATCCTGGCGTTGAGCGCAACATGCATGCGATCGAGGTCGACGCCGAAAGCGCGCGCTTCTCGATGTCGATCGAGAACATCCCGTCGGCCGAGAATCCGCGCACCGGGCAGATCACCGGCCTCAGCGTGATCGCGCTGTTGCGCAGCCTGAGCGCGCCGCTGGTCGTCGGAACCTAAAGCAAGACCGCGAGCTCACGCCGCCGGGAAGCTGCGGAACGCGGCATCGCCGTCCCGCTCGATCTGGCGCACCAGATCGACCTCCCAGCTGAGATAGTCGCGCATTGCCTGCTCGATGCCTTTGCTGCGGTCGTAGGGGCGGTGGAAGACGTCGTCGGGAGGGTCGGCCATCTGCTCCTCGCCCGCGGCGATCGGCAGTCCGGCGGCGCGCCACGCGGCGGTGCCGCCGCGCAACACCTTGACCGGCACGCCGGTGGCGGCAGCTAGCTCCGGCGCGGCGAGAGCCGCCAGGACGCCATCGGGCGAGGCCACGACGTAGAGCGCCGCCGGAGGCAGCTTGGCGGGTGCCGTGGCGAAGCGGGAGCGGATCGCGAACCAGGCGCCGGGAATATGGCCCGTGCGATAACTGAGGCTGCTGTCGAGATCGACGACGACGGCGCCGTTTGCCTGCTCCGCTGCCAATTCGCTGGGCGAGAGCGTCACCGGCGCGACATCATCGAGCCCGAGCACGGCAGGCACCTCCGGGCCGCTCGCCAGCGTGCTATCCAACCCATCGGCTAGCACGTAGATATCAGGCATACCCATCTGGATGAGCCAGGACGCCGTCATGGTGGCGCGCACGCCGTCGCCATCGACCAGCACGATGCGCGCATTGCGGGTTCCGACATAGGTATCGGTGGCCTGCACCAGCTGCCCGCCCGGAGCCGAGCGTGAGCCCGGCAGATGGCCGGCGGCATATTCCTCGGGTGTGCGGACGTCGAGGATATAGAGCGAGCGGTTGTCGCGCTCGGCGGCGAAACGCGTCAGCGCTGCGCGATCGATGCGCTTGATGCCGAAACGGCGGGCGACGCGCGCCGCCGCCTCCTGAGCCTTGGCGCGACCGGCCGGGCTGGGGTCAGGCGCATGCTTGCTCTGCCCCTTCTCGAGCGTGAGGCCGGCGAGATGCCAGCCCATCGTGCCGTCCTTCAACGCGACCACCTTGTTGGGGATGCCGGCGTTGATCAGCGATTGTGCGCCGATGATGCTGCGCGTCCGCCCGGCGCAATTGACGACAACGAGAGTCTCCGGCCGGGGCGCGACGTCGTGCACGCGATAGACCAGCTCGGCGCCCGGGCAGTCGATGCCGGTCGGAATGTTCATCGCTCGGTACTCGCTCATCGGCCGGCTGTCGAGGATGACCATGTCGGTACCGGAATCGATCGCCGCCTTGATCTCCTCGGCGGTGAGACGCGGCGTGTCGTCGTGATGCTCGATGAACTCGCCGAAGGCCTTGCTCGGCACATTGACCCCGGAGAAGAGCTCGTAGTCGGCCACTTGCCAAGCGGCGACACCGCCGGCGAGGATTGCGAGATTGCCATAGCCCAGCTTCATCAGTCGCGTCGCCGCGCCTTGCGCCAGACCATCGTCGGCGTCGCATAGCACCATCCGCGTCGAGCGCCGCGGTACCAGCGCATCGATGCGCATCTCGAGGCGGCTGAGCGGCAGATTGCAGGCGAACAG
>DATAQP010000226.1:0-9933 GCA_036264595.1 Allostellaceae bacterium | reverse complement strand
CGTGTTACCGCCGTGAAAGGGCGATGTCCTAGGCCTCTAGACGATGGGGACCTGAACGGGCCAGGCGCGTGCCGTGGTCTAACCGCGCGGAGCGGATAAATCAAGCCGGCTCATGCCGGCGGGACGACCGCGGCGGCGTCGTCGATGCAGAACTGGACGCCCGTGCGACCGTTCCAATCGTCGGCGCGAAGATGGCCGGCGAGATGGAGGAGGGTGCCGCTGCGCTCGAGCAGGGCGGCGCCGAGCGGGTTGTCGATACAGCGAAAGGCGATCGCCTTGAGCTTTCCCGCGCCCGCCGCATCGCCGACCGTGCAGCGCACATGGGCGCCGCCGACCGGCTCGGCATAGAGAATGCGGGCGGCGGGGATGGCGAAGCGCGGTTCCGGATTGCCCGAGCCGAACGGTGCCAGCTGCTGGATCACGGCGAGAAAATCGACGGTCGCGCCAGTTGGTGCGATGGCGCCGTCGATGGTGAGCAGCGGGGTCGGGATCTCGGCGCCGATCGCTGTCTCGATGCGGGCGGCGAGAAAGTCCCGCAGCGCGCCGATCTTGCCTTGCTCGACGGTGAAACCGGCCGCCATGGCATGGCCGCCGCCATTGATCAGCAAGCCCTCCTGGCGCGCCGCGATGATCGCGTCGCCGAGGGCGACGCCGCTGATCGAGCGGCCCGATCCCTTGCCGATGCCATCCTTGACCGCCACTACGCAGGACGGCCGGTTGTAGCGCTCCTTGAGCCGGCTGGCGACGATGCCGATAACCCCGGAATGCCAGTCCTCGCCAGTAGCGAAGACGATCGGCGAAGGGGCGTTGCGCTGTTCGACCTGGGCGATCGCCGCCGCCAGCACCGTAGCCTCGATGTCGCGCCGCTCGGCATTGAACGCGTGGAGCTGGCGGGCAAGGCCGGCGGCGAGCGCCGCATCCGCCGTCGCCAGCAGGCTGGCGCCCAGCCCCGCACTGCCGACGCGGCCGCCGGCATTGACGCGCGGCCCGAGGATGAAGCCGGCATGGTAGGTGCCAAGCCGCTCGGTGATGCCGGCGATGTCGGCGAGCGCCGCGATGCCCGGGTTGCCGCGCAGCTGCATCACCTTCAGCCCCTGCGCGACGAGGGCGCGATTGACGCCGGTAAGCGGGACGACATCGCAGATTGTGCCGAGCGCGACGAGGTCGAGCCAGTGCAGAAGATCGGGCTCGGCGCGCGCGGCGTACCAGCCGGCGGCGCGCAAGGCGCGGTTGACGGCGACGGCGACGAGGAAGGCGACGCCGACGGCGGCGAGCTGGCCATGCGCGCCCGTTTCGTCGAGCCGATTCGGATTGACGATGGCGAAGGCCTTGGGCAGCGCCGGCTCGGCGACGTGGTGATCGACGACGATGACATCGAGCCCGCAAGCCATGGCCGCAGCGAGCGGCTCGTGCGCCGTCGTGCCGCAATCGACGGTGACGACGACTGCCGCCCCGTCCGCCTTGAGGCGCAGCAGCGCCGGCAGATTGGGACCATAGCCTTCGCGCTGGCGGTCGGGGATATAGACCGCGACGCGGCCGCCCGCCGCCTCGATGAAGCGCTGCAGCAGCGCCGCCGACGTGGCACCGTCGACGTCGTAGTCGCCGAAGATGGCGATCAGCGTGCCGTCGCGTATGGCGCCTGCAAGCCGCGCGGCGGCGCGATCCATATCCTTGAACAGGCTGGGATCGGGCAGCAGCTCGCGCAGCCGCGGCGCAAGGAAGGAACCCGCCTCGTCGCCGCCGATGCCGCGCGCGGCGAGAATACGGCCGATGATCTCGGGCAGGCCGAGACGCTGGGCGAGGGCGAGCGCAAGCCGCTCGTCGCCGGCGCTTTGCCGCCATTGCCGCCCGCATAGCGAGCGCACGACGCCGAGATAGGCGCTGCCATCAGTCTCCATCCATCTCACTTATGGCGATTCGCGCAATCTTGTCACGGAGACAAACGCTCGAACCACGAAGATACGAAGGGCACGAAGTTTTTTCGTCGACGCTTCGCGACGTGCCGAATGCTCGCTCTCCTTCGTGGACTTCGTGTCTTCGTGGTTAGAGCGTGCGTCTTCGTTGCCTCCGCCGCAGCGGTAGGCTTCTTATTTGTCCGCCGGCAGAAAGCCTGTCTTGCGGGTGAAATTGTGCTGCGCCTCGATAATGCGCACGGTGCCGCTCTTCGAGCGCATCACCATCGAATGGGTGACGGCGCCGCCAGGGAAGAGGCGCACGCCCTGCAGCATGGTGCCGGTGGTGACGCCGGTGGCGGCGAACATGACGTCGCCCTTGGCGAGGTCGAGCAGGCCGTATTTGCGATTGAGGTCGGTGATGCCGATGCGCGCGGCGCGGCCCTTCTCGTCGTCGTTGCGGAAGATCAGGCGACCCTGCATCTGGCCGCCGATGCAGCGCAGGGCGGCGGCGGCGAGCACGCCTTCAGGGGCGCCGCCGGAGCCGACATAGAGATCGACGCCGCTATCGGGACGCGAGGTCGCGATCACGCCGGAGACGTCGCCGTCGCCGATCAGCATGATGCGCGCCCCGGCCTCCCGCACCTTGGCGATGAGCTCGCTATGGCGCGGCCGGTCGAGGATGCAGACGACGAGATCGGCGACCGCGACTCCCTTTGCCTTGGCGACATTCTTCAGATTCACCGCAGGCGTCTCGTCGAGATCGACGACCCCTTCGGGAAGCCCGGCGCCCACCGCGATCTTGTCCATGTAGACATCAGGGGCGTTGAGAAAGCCGCCGGCCTCCGCCATCGCGATGACGGCGAGTGCGTTGGGTCCACCCTTCGCCGTGATCGTCGTGCCTTCGAGCGGGTCGAGCGCGATGTCGATGCGTGGTCCGTGGCCGGTGCCGACCTTCTCGCCGATATAGAGCATCGGCGCCTCGTCGCGCTCGCCCTCGCCGATCACCACGGTACCCTCGATGGCGAGGGCGTTGAGCGCGTATCGCATGGCGTCTACGGCGGCTTGGTCGGCCGCCTTCTCGTCGCCGCGGCCCATGAGCCGCGAGGCGGACAGGGCCGCCGCTTCGGTGACGCGTACCGCCTCGAGAGCAAGGTTGCGGTCGAGGGTCAAACGGATGTCGCTCATGTATCCTCCCAGCATTGGTTCTGCATTGCCGCCGACGGTAGCGTCATAGATCCTCGATGCGAATCATGCGCGGCGGCTCGAGCACGGTGTCGAGATCGGCGATGCGGGCGAGTGCGCGGCGCATCGCCGCCTCCTCGGTGACGTGGGTGGTCAGCACAACCGGCACCGCCTCGGCCGGCGAGCGGCCGCGCTGAATCATCGATTCGAGGGAGACCTGCTCGTCGCGCAAAGCGGCGGTGATGTCGGCGATGACGCCGGGCCGATCGAATACCATCAGGCGGATGTAATAGGCGCCCTGATGGTGGAGCATCGGCGAGGCCAGCAGCTTCTGCAGCGCGTTCGCCGGCACGCCGAAGGTCGGCGTGCGGCGCCCAGCCGCGATGTCGAGCAGGTCGGCGACGACCGCCGAGGCGGTCGGCTCGGCGCCGGCGCCGCGTCCCTGCAGCAGCACGCGGCCGGCGAAATCGCACTCGGCGACGACGGCGTTGAACACGCCCTCGACATGCGCGATGGGCGTCGCCCGCGGCACCATGCAGGCATGCACGCGCTGCTCGATGCCGTGCTCGGTGAGGCGGGCGAGGCCGAGCAGCTTGATGTGATAGTCGAGCTCGGCGGCGAACTGGATATCGAGCGCGGAGATGTGACGGATGCCTTCGACATGGATGCCGGTGAAATCGACTTCGCTGCCGAAGGCGACGCTCGACAGGATTGCCAGCTTGTGGGCGGCGTCGACGCCGTCAATGTCGAAGCTCGGATCGGCTTCGGCATAGCCGAGCTTCTGCGCCTCGGCGAGAACGTCGGCGAAGTCGCGACCGCTCTCGCGCATCGTCGTCAGGATATAGTTGCAGGTGCCGTTGAGGATGCCGTAGATGCGCGTAACGGTATTGGCCGCCAGCCCTTCGCGCAGTGTCTTGATGATCGGAATGCCGCCGGCGACTGCCGCCTCGAAGCCGAGGCTGGCGCCTTTGCTCTCGGCGAGGCGGGCGAGCGCGCTGCCGTGGCGCGCCATCAGAGCCTTGTTGGCGGTGATGACCACCTTGCCGTGGACCAGCGCGGTCTCGACGACGCTGCGGGCGATGGCGTCGGCGCCGCCGATCAGCTCGACGACGATGTCGATGGCGGGGTCGGCTGCCAGCTCGGCGGCATCGGCGAACCAGCGCACTCCGGCGAGGTCGATGCCTCGATCGCGACCGCGGTCGCGGGCCGAGACCGCCGAGAGGACGAACTCGCGGCCGCCGCGCAGGGCAAGAAGCTCGGCGTTCTGGCGCAGCAATCGGACGACGCCGGCGCCCACCGTGCCGAGACCGGCAATGGCGAGTCGGAGCGGAGGTTTCACGATCCAGCGGCCTGTTGATCAGTTCTCGAGGAAGATTTCGGCGCGATTCGCGGCAACGCCGCTCTCGCCGCTCGGCGGGGCCGTCTCGACGAGAATCTGGTCTGGCGCGATGCCAGCCTGCGCAAGGACGCTGGCGACGGCATTGGCGCGATCGAGCGCGATGCGGAAATTCGCCAGCTGCTGGCTGGCGCTGCCACCACCTTTCGACGCATAGCCGACGACGCGGAAGGCCCCCCCGGTCTGCCGTTGCAGCGGAATGACCTCGCCGACGGTCCGCCGGTCCGCCGGGCTGAGCCGCGCCGAGTTGTCAGCGAATGTCACCTGGGCGATCGGTACGCCGACCGGCGACACGCGCGGCGGGGCGCTCGCGGGCCTGCGGGAAGCGACCTGCGTGCCGGCGGCCGCACTCTGGCTCTTGCCACCCTGGGCGAGGGTCGGCGGCGGCGGCGCCGGGCGTGGCGTCTCGGGTTCGGGCAGGCTGCGCACGATCGGGTTGGTCAGCGGCGATTCGCGAGGTTGCCCGTTGGCATCGACGGCCGGCGGGGCGGGAGTTGACGGGGCGGGGGCTGGCGGGGCGGCCGCTTCCTGCTCGTCCGGAGCCGGCGGTGGCGCCGTCAACGATACCCAAGGAGCGGAGCGACCGGTAGCAGCCGGTGCTGTGGCGGCGGGTGCCGCCGCTGCCGGGGGTGGCGCGGCGGGTGCCGGCGTCGGCTCCGCGGGTAGCTCCGGGTTGGGGGGCGGCGCACTGAGCGAGACGATGCGCGAGGTCGGAGCGGCGGTCGGCGGCGAGGCGGGTGGCGCCAGGGACGGGGGTGGCACAGCCGCGGTTGCCGGTGCGGCGGCCTCGGGAGCCGGTGTCGGAGTTGCGGCTGGAGCGGGCGCTGGCGGGCTGGGTGGTGCCGGGCTGGGCGTCGCCGGGGCCGCACTCGCCGTTGCGACGGAGGCCGGGGGCGGCGGGGCGACTCCGGCCGCCGAGGAACCGCCGCGCAGCTGTTCGTCGATATACTTGGCGTTGGCACGGTCGGAGACCAGGCGCTGGGTCAGCGCCTCTCGCTCGGCGGTGGTGAGGGCCCGGGTTGGGGTCGGCGGTACGGTCGCGAGGTTCGGGTAGTCGCGCGAGTTGCCAGCGGCAAGATTGCCGGTGTTGCGCGTATCCTCCGGCGGGTCGTCTGCCGACAACCCCATAGCGTCGCGATACCAATCGATCGGATTGGCCGAATCGGGCACCGAGCAAGCGGTCAGCCAGAGCGTCGCAAGCCCGGCCAGAACGAGCTTGGTGCCGTGCTGTGCCGCCAGCCGATTCATCGCTACGCTCATTCCTTGCCGTCTCCTCGCCGTGTCACCGCTCGCCTCGCTGCCGTCCTCCGCCTTCCGATGCCATCCCGTCGAGGCGGGAGTTCCCCCTGGCCGCTGAAGAAATGTGATATGGATGGCGTTGGTGTATTAGATTGAGCCTCGCTCGTCATCAACAATTCAGTAGCTTGAGGGTGAGCGTGCTCGGGGATCGCCGCTCGGGCAGGCGCGCTTGGTGACGAAAGGAGGTCGGAAGGAAGAATCATGGCCGAGCACAAGGATAGCAAGCTCCCGGATCCGGTCGAGCTGTCGCATGGCATGGCCGAGATCGCCGAGCGCAGCCAGCGGCTGGTCGCCGATTTCCTACAGCGCCAGCATCCCGCCGATGGTACTGCCGGGGCGGGGACAGGGATCGGCATGGGAATGGGCGATCCGCTCAATATCGGCACTGCCTTCTTCGAGATGACGGCGCGGCTCATGGCCGACCCGAGCAAGCTCGTGCAGGCGCAGATCTCGCTGTGGAACGACTACATGACGCTGTGGCAGCGCACGGCGCAGCGCTTCCTCGGCGGCGAGGCCGAGCCCGTGGTCGAGACCCCGAAGGGCGATCGTCGATTCAAGGATTCCGCCTGGAACGACAACAGCTTGTTCGATTTCATCAAGCAGAGCTATCTGCTCACCGCGCGCTGGATGCAGTCGACCGTGAAGGATATCGAGGGGCTCGACGACAAGACGGCGCGCAAGGTCGATTTCTACACCCGCCAGTTCGTCGATGCGATGGCACCGTCGAATTTCCTGATGACCAATCCCGAGGTCCTCAAGGCGACCCTCGACAGCGGCGGCGAGAACCTCATCAAGGGCCTCACCAACCTGCTCGACGACCTCGATCGCGGCAAGGGGCGGCTGGCCATCCGCATGACCGACATGGACGCCTTCCGCATCGGCGAGAACATCGCGGTGACGCCGGGCAAGGTCGTCTACCAGAACGATCTTCTCCAGCTCATCCAGTATCAGCCGACGACGGAGACGGTGAAGCGCCGGCCGCTGCTCATCATTCCGCCCTGGATCAATAAATTCTACATCCTGGATCTGCGGCCGGATAATTCCTTCATCCGCTGGGCGGTCGGCCAGGGCCATACCGTATTCGTCGTCTCCTGGGTCAATCCAGACGAGCACCTCGCGCACAAGACCTTCGAGGACTACATGATCGAAGGTCCGCTGGCGGCGCTCGACGCGATGGAGAAAGCGACCGGCGAGCGCGGCGCCAATGTCATCGGCTATTGCCTCGGCGGCACGCTGCTCGCTTCGACCCTCGCCTATATGAAGGCGAAAGGGGACGATCGCATCAAATCGGCGACCTATCTCGTCACCATGGTCGATTTCGCCGAGGCCGGCGAACTCGCCGTCTTCATCGACGAGGAGCAGCTCGCGGCGCTTGAGGAGCGCATGAAGACGACTGGCTATCTGCAGGGCCGCGACATGGCGACGACTTTCAACATGTTGCGCGCGAACGATCTGATCTGGTCCTTCGTCGTCAACAACTATCTCCTCGGCAAGGACCCGTTCCCCTTCGACCTGCTCTACTGGAACGCTGATTCAACGCGCATGCCGGCGGCGATGCACAGTTTCTATCTGCGCAACATGTACCAGGAGAACAAGCTGATCGAGCCGGGCGGCATCACCCTCGCCGGGGTGCCGATCGATCTTACCAAGATCAAGGTACCGAGCTTCCTGCTGTCGACGCGCGAGGACCATATCGCCCCGTGGAAATCGACCTACGCGGCGACGCGTCTCTACGGCGGCCCGGTCAAGTTCACCCTGTCGGCGTCCGGCCATATCGCCGGTGTGGTCAATCCGCCGGGCAGCAAATACGGGCATTGGGAGAACGCAAAAACGCCGCCGACACCCGAGCAGTGGCTCGAATCGGCGACATTGGTGAACGATTCCTGGTGGCCCTCCTGGGAGAAATGGATCAGCAAGTTCGCCGGCGGCGAGGTCAAGGCGCGGGTGCCGGGCGACGGCAAGCTGAAGGTGATCGAGGACGCGCCGGGGAGTTACGTGCGGGTCAAGGCGGAATAGCGACGAGCGTCACGCCGATGTGGCGTGACGCGTGGCTGGCCATCTTCGCACCCTGAACGCGCCGATCCGGATCCTCAGTGCCAATGTTCGTGCTCGTGATGCCAATCGCGATCACCGCCGCGGAATTGGAAGCTGATGCCACGGGACTAGCCAGGGCCGGTCGAACGTTCGCCTGCCGTGACGACGATGACCACATCACTCGGATCAACTAATTCGAGTATCTACCCGATCACAGGCCGAATTCGGCGAAGCCAGCACAATCGCGCGGATTTGTCTCGAAGGCACGGCAAATTCGACGCGATGTCGCTTGCCTTGATTCTCCTTTCAGACGAGCATCGCGCCCTCTACGCAGGTATCCGGTGCGCAGGGAACGGAGCGGAGCGCGATGGACGTCGTCGGCAGTGTCATGACGGAGCAGGGCGTCACCTTCGCCGTCGTCCAGGTTCAGGGTTACAAGGTCGAAACGCCGCAGGAGGCCGAGGAGACGATCCAGGCCTATGCGCCGCTTTTCCCCGGCCTGCCCGTCGTCGTCATGGCCGTCGGTACGGCAGGGCGGCCGACGACGTTTTGGGGACGCGACGATCTCGCCAATTTCATGTCGGGCGTTCATCCCGCCAGCCTGGCTTGGCGCGTCTACCGGCTCGCCCGCGGCTAATCGGCGTCACGCCGGGAACCCACCCAAGCTCGCCAGCGTTTATACTGCGCTGCTTGGTTGAAGCGGCGAGGGGGGGCTGTCATGACGCGTGCGCGGCTGCGCGAACTCGGCATCAGCGTCGGCGCCCTGCCGACGGGGCCGTTCAACGCCATTACCGATGTCGCCGGGGTGCGGGTCGGCTACGCGACGCTGGTGCGCGACGTGCCGAGCGTCGTGCGCACGGGGGTGACGGCGATCTGGCCGCGCGGCAGCGAGATCTGGACCGACTATGTCTTCGCCGGCTGGCATTCCTTCAACGGCAATGGCGAGATGACCGGTCTGCCGTGGCTCACCGAGCAGGGCTGCCTCGGCGCGCCGATTTGCATTACCAATACCTATTCGGTGGGGATCGTGCGGGACGCCATCTGCGCGCTCGCCGTGCGCGACGGCGCCTCGCAGGCCTTCCATCTGCCGGTGGTCGCCGAGACCTATGACGGCTGGCTGAGCGACATTGCCAGCTTTGCGGTGACCCAGGATCTCGCCTTTGCGGCACTCGATTCGGCCGTGGGCGGCGCCATCGCCGAGGGTAATGTCGGCGGCGGCACCGGGATGATCTGCCACGAGTTCAAGGGCGGCACCGGAACCGCCTCGCGAATCGTCCGCGAGGACGGGGTCGACTACACGGTCGGTGCTCTGGTGCAGGCCAATTACGGCGCGCGCGATCTGCTGCGTGTCGACGGCGTGCCGGTCGGCCGTGAGATCGGCCCCGCCATCGTGCCGGCGCATCGCTCGGCCCCGCATCAAGAGGCGGCGAAGCCGGATGGCTCGATCATCGTCATTCTGGCCACCGATGCGCCGCTCATCCCGATCCAGTGCCAGCGTCTGGCCCGCCGCGCGACCACCGGTCTCGCTTGGGTCGGCGGCATCGGTGCCAATGGCAGCGGCGACATCTTCCTCGCCTTCTCGACCGCCAATCACATCGGTCAGAATGACAAGATCTCGACGCTTCGAATGCTCGCCCCGGATGCGATGACGGGTCTGTTTCGCGCGGCCGCCGAGGCGACCGAGGAGGCCATCCTCAACGCCATGACCGCGGCTGAGACGATGACCGGCTTGCACGGCAGGACGGTGCACGCCTTGCCGCTCGATCGGCTCCAGGCGGTGATGCACCGCTACCGACCGCAATCCGAGCACTGATTTCCGGCGCCGGAAACCGGGCGTGGCGGGACGGCAACTCATGAGGGAAAAATGCAACAGTCCCGATGCGATCGGGGATTTTGCTTTGCCCGGCAGGGGTTACACGCTGTAAAATCGACAACTTTTTGTTCATGCTTTGATGGTAGGGAAGGGCGCCAGGGCGCTGCAACTCGGCAAAGCTCATTTAGGCGATCGCTTCATGATGTCTTCTTCGCGTAGCCTCACCGGCCTCGCCTTCGGCGCTTGGGCGGTTTGCATTTTCGCGTCCTCCGGCCCGCTCTCCGCCGCGCCGTCCTCCGCCGCGAGCGCCGAGC
>DATAQP010000191.1:0-3611 GCA_036264595.1 Allostellaceae bacterium | reverse complement strand
GTCCACAAGGTCGAGGCTTCGGGCAACCAGCAGGTCATGGTCTGCGAGCGTGGCGCCAGCTTCGGCTACTACACGCTTGTCTCCGACATGCGCTCGCTGCCGATCATGGCCGAGACCGGCTGCCCTGTGGTTTTCGACGCGACGCATTCCGTGCAGCAGCCGGGCGGGCAGGGCAAGACGAGTGGCGGCCAGCGCCAGTTCGTCGCCGTGCTGGCGCGCGCCGCCGTCGCGGTCGGCGTCGCCGCCGTCTTCATGGAGACGCATCAAGACCCCGACAACGCGCCCTCGGACGGGCCGAACATGGTCAAGCTGAAGGATCTGCCCGGATTGCTGGCGACGCTGATGGCGTTCGACGGGCTCGCCAAGGCGGCGCCCGGCGCCGCCTGAATCCCTGGCTGAGTCCAGGGCGCCAAGGCGCCGGGACCGAAAAATTTCACTTGGTGTATCGGCCTGCCGGTGGTGAATTGCGCTCGCCGCAAGCTGCATAGGCAAGCTGCATAGGATTGAGAGCATGACAGCGATCATCGATATCACCGCCCGCGAGATCCTCGACAGCCGTGGCAATCCGACCGTAGAGGTCGACATCGCGCTGGAGAGCGGCGCGATGGGCCGCGCCGCCGTGCCGTCGGGCGCTTCGACCGGGGCGCACGAGGCGATCGAGCTGCGCGACGGCGATGCCAAGCGCTATGGCGGCAAGGGCGTGCGCAAGGCGGTCGACGCCGTCAACGGCGAGATCTTCGATGCGCTCTCCGGCTTCGATGCCGAGGACCAGGTGGCGATCGATGCCTTGCTGGTGACGCTCGACGGCACGGCGAACAAAGCGCGGCTCGGCGCCAACGCAATGCTCGGCGTCAGCCTCGCCTGCGCCAAGGCGGCGGCGAGCGAGCTCGACCAGCCGCTCTATCGCTATATCGGCGGCGTCTTCGCCCGCACCCTGCCGGTGCCGATGATGAACATCATCAATGGCGGCGCCCATGCCGACAACCCGATCGACATCCAGGAATTCATGATCATGCCGGTCGGCGCCGAGAGCGTCGCCGACGCCATCCGCATCGGCTCGGAGATCTTTCACACGCTGCGCAAGCAGCTCAAGGATGCCGGCCACAACACCAATGTCGGCGACGAAGGCGGCTTCGCCCCCAACCTCGCTTCCGCCGATGCCGCGCTCGGCTTTATCGCCAAGGCGATCGAGATCGCCGGCTACCGCCCTGGCGAGGATGTCGTCCTCGCTCTCGATCCCGCCGCGACCGAGTTCTACAAGGGCGGCAAATACATGCTGGCGGGCGAGGGCAAGACGCTCGATTCAGAGGGCATGGTGCACTATCTCGCCGATCTCGCGACGCGCTACCCGATCGTCTCGATCGAGGACGGCATGGCCGAGGACGATTGGGAGGGCTGGGCGGCGCTGACGCGCGAGATCGGCGCCCGCGTCCAACTCGTCGGCGACGATCTCTTCGTCACCAATCCGAAGCGGCTCGGCGAAGGCATCAAGAAGGGCGTCGCCAACTCGATCCTCATCAAGGTCAACCAGATCGGCACGCTGTCGGAGACGCTCGAGACCATCGAGATGGCGCAGCGCGCCGCCTATACGACGGTGATCTCGCACCGCTCGGGCGAAACCGAGGATGCGACGATCGCCGATCTTGCCGTCGCCACCAATGCCGGCCAGATCAAGACCGGCTCGCTGTCGCGCTCCGACCGGCTGGCCAAGTACAACCAGCTGATCCGCATCGAGGAGCGCCTCGGCGGCTCCGCCCGCTATGCCGGAAAAGCGATGCTGCGGCGGCGCTGACTCGCCGCCGGAATCCCGGGACGGAGTCTTTGGGGTAAATATTCGCGAAATCACCAAATAAATATTTGACCCAGCGACTCGCCCGTGATTCTCTGAGTCCATGATGGTCATTCAAGAGATCCGGAGACGCGCGGGGTTCATTGCTGGCCCCGTCCTCGGCATCAGCTTGATGTGCTATTTCGGCTACCACCTCGTGCAAGGCGAGCGCGGCCTGCTGTCCTGGCTGCGCCTGACCCAGGAAGTCAAGCTGGCCCAGGCACGGCTCGCCGATCTCGACGGCGAGCGCGAGGCGCTCGATCGTCGCGTCTCGTTGCTGCGCCCCGACCGCCTCGATCCCGACATGCTCGACGAGCGCGCCCGCGCCACGCTCAACCTCGTCGGCCCGCACGAGATTGTCATCCTCAACAACGCCAAGCCGCGCTGACCGCGCCTAGCTGCGCGTCGTCAGCCCGTAGAGGAAGTTGAGCACGAGCGCCGCGCCGGTGCGCCCGGTGATGCCCTGCACGTCGAAGGGCGGAGAGATCTCGACGAGGTCGAAACCGGCAGTCTTGGGGTGGCCGGCGATGCGGCGCAGCGCCGCCTGCACGTCGCGCGAGTCGAGCCCGCTCGGGTTGGGCGCGGCGGTGCCCGGCGCCTGTGCCTGGTCGATGCAGTCGATGTCGACCGAGACGTAGATCGCATCGGTGCCCTCGGTGGCGAAGGCGAGCGCCTGCTCGACGATATCAGCCATGCCGTCGCGCTGGACGGCGAGCTGCGGGAAGACGGTGACACCCGCCTCGCGCGCATAGGCGGCGAGCTGGGGCGAGTTGGCGAACTCGGCGATGCCGATCTGCACGAGGTTGCGGCCGGCGATCGGGCCGCCCGGCAGCTCGAGCGCCTTGCGGAAGGGCACGCCGCTCGATTCGGCTCCGAGATGCGCCCTGCGCAGGTCGTGATGGGCGTCGAAATGGATGATGCCGATCCGCTTGCCGGGCAGCGCGTCGGTCAGACCCTTGAGCAGCGGATAGGTGATCCAGTGGTCGCCGCCGATGGCGAGCGGCACGATGCCGCGTTCGACCAGCCCGCGCGATGTTGCGCTGATAGTCTCGAATGTCGCCGCCATGTCGGTCAGCGTCACCTTGACGTCGCCGAGATCGGAGGCGCGGAAACCGGTCATCGCGCGCCCGTCGAGGCTGCTGAAATTGGTGTAGTACATGAAGGCTTGGCGGACCGCGTCGGGACCGTGCCGGGCGCCGGTGCGCACCACCGAGGCGCCGTCGAACGGGACGCCGATCAGCCCCGCCCGCAGCCCCTCCCATTTGCCGTCCCAGGCGAGAAATCCGGCGGCGCGATATTCGTCCGGGTCGCCCTTCATGCTGTTGACGACGAGGCCGGGCGGTGCGAGCGGAAGAGCGTTCATTCAAAGCCTCGTGATGCATCATCGAAGGTGACTGGACTATAGCGATCAGCCCGGCCAGGATGAAACCCCGCGACCTCGGCGATAGCGGTGTAGCTGCGATTACAGACTGGTTAACCGAAATTCGGTTAACTAAGTCTTTTGCATTGCAGAACAATGTCTTATAAAACTTTTTTTGTCGCCTGCCATTGCAATCTCCCCGGCGCTGCTCCATTTTAACCGCGAATTCCGATCGACCGCGCGGCGCGGCTTCTCGCGATGAGACGACCGCCGTCGCGAGGTCTCGCCCTAGGGGGGGAGCCATGGCCACCGTCAAGCGTAAACCGCGGGCAGCAGCGCAGGTCGAGGAGGCGCCGGTATCGGCCGAGGCGTTGGTAAAGTTCTATCGCGACATGCTGCTCATCCGCCGCTTCGAGGAGAAGG
>DATAQP010000116.1:0-3160 GCA_036264595.1 Allostellaceae bacterium | reverse complement strand
TCCTATTTCGGCTGGGCGGCGTCGAGGGCCAGATTGAGCCGCAGCACATTGACCCGCAGCTCGCCGAGTATACCAAGGGTCCGCCCCTCGGTGTTGCTGGCGACGAGGTCGCGAACCTTGTCCTCCGCGAGATGGCGCGCCTTGGCGACGCGCGGGATCTGGAACGCGGCCGCCGCCGGCGTGATGTCGGGGTCGAGGCCGCTCGCCGAGGTGGTGACGAGGTCGACAGGGACCGGCGCCGAGTTCTCTTCCGTGAGCTTCGCGGCATCGTCCTTCACGCGGTCGACCAGGGATTTGGCGGTCGGAGCGAGGTTCGAGCCGCCGGAGTTCTGTGCATTGTAGGGCGCCGGCACCGTCTTCGTCGCATCGTTCGGGTCGGTGTCGGTCGTCGCCGACGGACGGCCGTGAAAATACTGGTCAGCCGCGAAGTTCTGGCCGATCAGCTCGGAGCCGATCACCTTGCCGTCCTTCTCGATCAGGCTGCCATTGGCCTGATAGGGAAAGAGCACGCGGGCGAGGCCGGTGATGGCCAGCGGGTAGGCGAGGCCGGTGATCACCGTCAGGGTGACGAGGATCATGATGGCGGGACGGATCTGTTTCAACATAGCGGGCTCCTTACGCCCAACCGATGGCGGTGACGATGATGTCGATGAGCTTGATGCCGACGAACGGCACGATTATGCCGCCGAGGCCGTAGACGAGCAGATTTCGCCGCAGGATGCTGGCGGCGCCCGTCGGGCGGAAGCGCACGCCGCGCAGCGCCAGCGGGATCAACGCGATGATGATGAGCGCGTTGAAGATGATGGCCGAGAGGATGGCGCTCTCTGGCGTCTTCAGCCCCATGACGTTGAGCACCTGGAGCTGCGGATAGAAGGCGATGAACATCGCCGGGATGATGGCGAAATACTTCGCCACGTCGTTGGCGATCGAGAAGGTAGTGAGGGCGCCGCGCGTCATCAGCAGCTGCTTGCCGATCTCGACGATCTCGATGAGCTTCGTCGGATCGCTGTCGAGATCGACCATGTTGCCGGCCTCGCGGGCCGCCATCGTGCCGGTGTTCATGGCGACGCCGACATCGGCTTGCGCCAGCGCCGGCGCGTCGTTCGTGCCGTCGCCGCACATCGCCACCAGCTTGCCCTTGGCCTGCTCGTCGCGGATCAGCTTGAGCTTGTGCTCGGGCGTCGCCTGGGCGAGGAAATCGTCGACCCCCGACTCGGCGGCGATCGCCGCGGCGGTCAGGGGATTGTCGCCGGTGATCATGACGGTGCGGATGCCCATCTCGCGCAGCTCGGCGAAGCGCTCGCGGATACCGCCCTTGACGATGTCCTTGAGATGGATCACGCCGAGCAGTCGTGCGTCCTTAGCGACCGCCAGCGGCGTGCCGCCCGATTTGGAGATGCGTTCGACGACCTCGGTGAGCTCGCGGGGCGCCGATAGCGAGGCGATGGCGATGGCTGCGCGCGACCCGCCGGCGGCGCGGGCGGGAGTGCCGCTCATCTCGGCGACATATTGCTGAATCGCATCGACCGCGCCCTTGCGGATCGAATGTCCGTCCATGTCGACGCCGCTCATCCTTGTCTGCGCCGAGAAGGGGATGAAATGGGCGTTGAGCGTCGCCATCTCGCGCCCGCGCAGGCCGTATTTCTCTTTGGCGAGAACCACGATCGAGCGGCCTTCCGGCGTCTCGTCGCTGAGCGAGGAAAGCTGAGCCGCGTCGGCCATCTCATCCTGGCTGACGCCCGGCAGCGTGAAGAACTCGGTGGCGACACGGTTGCCGAGGGTGATGGTGCCGGTCTTGTCGAGCAGCAGCGTGTCGACGTCGCCCGCCGCCTCGACGGCGCGGCCCGACATGGCGAGGACGTTGAAGCGGACGAGCCGGTCCATGCCGGCGATGCCGATCGCCGAGAGCAGCGCGCCGATCGTCGTCGGGATCAGCGTGACGAAGAGGGCGCCGAGGACGACGACCGAGACGGCGCCGCCGGCATAGCTGACGAAGCTCGGGATGGTCACGGTGGCGAAGACGAAGATGATCGTCATGCCGGCAAGCAGGATGTTGAGCGCGATCTCGTTCGGCGTCTTCTGCCGCTGGGCGCCTTCGACGAGGGCGATCATGCGGTCGAGGAAGGTCGAGCCCTGCGCCGCCGTGATCTTGACCTTGATCCAGTCGGAGATGACGCGCGTGCCGCCGGTCACCGCCGAACGGTCGCCGCCGCTCTCGCGGATCACCGGGGCCGATTCGCCGGTGATCGCCGATTCGTCGACCGAGGCGATGCCCTCGATGACGTCGCCGTCGCTCGGCACTTGGTCGCCGGCCTCGACGAGAACCAGATCGCCCTGCTTCAGCGAGAGCGCCGGGGCGCTCTTGTATTCGCGCGAGAAGCTGTCGGCGAGGCGCTTTGCCATCGTCTCCGTCCGCGCCTTGCGCAGCGTCGCAGCCTGCGCCTTGCCGCGGCCTTCGGCGACCGCCTCGGCGAAATTGGCGAACAGCACGGTGAACCACAGCCAGGCGGCGATCTGCCCGGAAAAGGCGGCGTGGGCTCCGATAACCGCGCTGCCGCCGGTGACGAGATCGCGCAGGAAGAAGATCGTCGTCAGCACCGAAATGATCTCGACGACGAACATGACCGGGTTGCGCATCAAGGTGCGCGGGTCGAGCTTTATGAACGACTGCCCGATGGCCGGCAGTAGAATCGCCGGGTCAACTAGCGAGGTCGCCGACGCGCGATTTCTGGTCTTTTCCATGGAACTTTCCCCGGATCAATAGAGTGTGCCGGCTTGCATCGCCACGTGCTCGACCACCGGGCCGAGGGCGATCGCCGGGAAATAGGTGAGGCCGCCGACGATGAGGATCACGCCGACCAGCAGCCCGACGAAGAGGCTGCCGTCGGTCGGAAACGTCCCGGCCGAAGGCGGCACGATCTTCTTCGCGGCGAGCGAGCCGGCGATCGCCAGCATCGGCACGATCATGAGGAAGCGGCCGATGAGCATCGCGAAAGCGAGCGTCACGTTGTAGAAGAGGGTGTTGGCGCTGATCCCGGCGAAAGCGCTGCCGTTGTTGCCCGTCGCCGAGGTGAAGGCGTAAAGAATTTCGCTATAGCCGTGCGGACCGGCATGGGCCGGGCCGGCGAGCCCAGCCGGCACGACGGTCGCCACGGCCGAG
>DATAQP010000107.1:0-3302 GCA_036264595.1 Allostellaceae bacterium | reverse complement strand
CGCTGCTCACCCAGACGACGCAATTCGTCGCCCTCCAGGCGCTCAGCTTCCAGCTGTCGGGGACCGTCCTCATCATGGTGCTCTTCGCCCTGTCGCTCGACCTCGTCCTCGGCTATGCCGGGATCGTCACGCTCGGCCATGCCGCGTTCTTCGGCGCCGGCGCCTATGTCGCCGGCATTCTCGCGACGCATGGCTGGACGGAGCCGCTCAGCCTCCTGCTCGCCGCCGGCGCCGCATCGTGCCTGCTCGGCGTGGTGACCGGCGCCATCGTGCTGCGCACCGCAGGCCTCAGCCTGCTCATGGTGACCCTCGTCGTCAGCGAGCTGCTGCAGGAGGCGGCGAACCGGCTCGGCTGGCTCACCGGCGGCGCCGACGGGCTGCAGGGCATCGCCATCGCGCCGCTGCTCGGGGTCTTCCGCTTCGATCTCTTCGGCCGCACCGCCTATGTCTATTGTCTCGTCATCCTGTTCCTCGCCTGGGCGCTGGCGCGGCTCATCGTCCATTCGCCCTTCGGCCGCTCGCTGATCGGCATCCGCGAGAACGTGACGCGCATGCGCGCGATCGGCTCGCCGGTCTTCCGCCGGCGCCTGCGCGTCTATGCGATCTCGGCGGCGTTCGCCGGCATCGCCGGCGCGCTGCTCACCCAGACGACGCAATTCGTCGCCCTCCAGGCGCTCAGCTTCCAGCTGTCGGGGACCGTCCTCATCATGCTGATCCTCGGCGGCGTCGGGCGGCTCTACGGCGCCTTCATCGGTGCCCCGCTCTACATGATCGCCCAGGACCAGCTTGCGCGCGACGATCCCGCCTACTGGCTGTTCTGGATCGGCCTGCTCCTCGTCGTCGTCGTCATGTTCGCGCGCGGCGGCGTGCTCGGCATCCTCGACCGCCTGCGCGGGGCGCGACGATGAGCGCCGTGCCGCTCGCGCTCGAGACGCGCGGCCTCAGCAAGTCCTTCGGCGCGCTGACCGTGGCGCGCAACATCGATTTCCGCCTGCCGGTCGGCGCGCGCCACGCCCTGATCGGTCCGAACGGCGCCGGCAAGACGACGTTCATCAATCTGGTGACCGGGCGGCTCGCGCCGAGCGCGGGGCAGATCCTGCTCGCCGGAATCGACGTCACAGCACTGTCGCCCGAGAAGCGCGTCAAGCGCGGCATCGGCCGCACCTTCCAGATCACCGCTTTGTTTCCCGGCCTCAGCGTGCTCGAGAACGTCCTGATGGCAGTCAGCGAGCGCCACGGCGCGGCCGGCGACATGCTGCGCTTCGCCGGCGCGCGCCGCGATCTCATCGCGGAGAGCGAGGCACTGCTCGAGCGTCTCGGGCTCGCCGACCATGCCGCCCGCACCGTCCGCGAGTTGCCCTACGGGCAGCAGCGTCTCGTCGAGATCGCCATCGCCCTCGGCCTCGACCCCAAGGTCCTGCTGCTCGACGAGCCGGCAGCCGGCGTGCCGTCGGCCGAGACCGACCTCATCCTCGACATCGTCGAGGGTCTCGAGCGCGACATCGCCGTGCTCATCATCGAGCACGACATGGATCTCGTCTTCCGCCTCGCCGAGCGCATCACCGTGATGGTGCAGGGCGCCATCCTGGTCGAGGGCACGCCGCAGGAGATCGCCGCCGATCCGCGCGTCCGCGCCGTCTATCTTGGCACGGAGACGGAATGAGCGACTATCTGATCGTCGAGCACGTCACCGCCGGCTATGCCGCGACGACGATTCTCGACGACGTGTCGCTGCGCCTCGGCGAGCATGAGAGCTGCGCTATTCTTGGCCGCAACGGCGTCGGCAAGACGACGCTGTTGGCGACGATCATGGGACATACCGAATTGCATGGTGGCAGCATCCGTCTCGCCGGGCGCGAGATCGGCCGGCTGCCGGTCCACCGCCGGGCGCGCGCCGGCATCGGCTTCGTGCCGCAGGAGCGCGAGATCTTTCCCTCGCTCACCGTCGAGGAGAATCTGACGGTGGCAGCGCGGCGCGGCACCTGGCCGGTCGAGCGCGTCTACGAGTTCTTCCCCCGCCTCGCCGAGCGTCGGCGCAATCGCGGCGGCCAGCTCTCGGGCGGCGAGCAACAGATGCTGAGCATCGGCCGGGCGCTGATGGGCGATCCCAAGCTGCTGCTGATGGACGAGCCGCTGGAAGGTCTGGCGCCAGTCATCGTCGATGCGCTGCTCGCCGCGATGCGGCGCCTGCGCGAGGAGGCGGAGCTCGCCATCCTGCTCGTCGAGCAGCATGCGCGGCGCGCGCTCGATTTCGCTCAGTCGGCGATCATCCTCGATCGTGGCAAGATGGTTTACGACGGGCCGAGCGCCGCGCTGCGCGACGATCCGGAGCGGCTGGCGACCTTGGTCGGCGTCGGCGAGCGGCACCGCGGCTGAGGCGACGCCGATGCGAGATCGACGCCGCGCGCCAGGGAAGATGCTCCAGGGAATGTGCTTATATTGTTAGGCTATCGGTTTTTCGGCGGCTCGCCTGTGACGCGCATCACTCGCGGGCGTGACGCGCCAGGCCGTAGTGATCGGCGAGCATCGTAAGTCCGTCGCGCAAAGCGGGCAGCCGGCCGGATGCCCAATTGTCGAAGCAGCAGACATCGACGACGATGGCGGCGAGCTCGCGGCCGAGCAGGGCGATCGCGGCGGCGGTGCGCCGCCGTGCTGCGAGCTGCGTGTCGGTGAAGTCTTGCCGTCCTGCCAGGCGCGATATGCGCGCGCCGTAGGCGCCGACGACCGACGGCGCGCTCGCCGCGAAATGCCAGTCGCGGCTGAACCGCAGGCCTGCCTCGTGCTGGCGGTCGATGATGCTGCCCTTGTCCCAGTACCAGTCGAGCCGGCATTCGTGCTTGACCCGCTTGCCGGTGATCCCGGCGACCATCGTCTCGCGCGTCACCAGCTCACCGTGTCGCGCCCGCTCGGCGGTGCCGTGATCGACGGCCGGCGCGACGACGCGGCGCGCCTTCTTCGCGCGCCCGCTCACGGCTGAGCCTCCGCCGAGGTCAGGCTCACGGTGACGCGGGGATCGTCGCGGTCGATCGCGGCGAAGACGTGCTTCTCGCGGATCTGCCTGACATGCGCGATGATCGCCGCGCGCTCGAGCGCTTCGATGACGAGGCCTTCATCGACTGGCGGCCGTGGTGCCGACGACCAGAAGCGGCAATTGAGCACGAGGTCGAGAGCGAGTGGTCGCGTCGGCCGACGATTGAGCAGCTGTGACATCGCGCGATTCTGCCAGAGCCGCGCAGGCCGGCTCTTGACCAGTCGAGCGACGCCGTCGGTCAGCACGACATCGTGCAGCCGCTCCTGCGGCG
>DATAQP010000248.1:0-8730 GCA_036264595.1 Allostellaceae bacterium | reverse complement strand
AGAAGCTTCTGCGCGCGATGCGGAACGCCGCTCCTCTACGAGCGCGCGCACTCGCCCCTCATGGTGAACATCCCGCGCGCCCTCTTCACCACGCGCACCGGCCGGGAGCCGCGCTATCACATGTCGCTCCACGAGCAGGCGGAGTGGACCTATAGGGGAGAGCCCCTAGCGCCCTTGAAAGGCTATCCGGGCGTGATGTGGGAACGCCCCAGGCGCAAGAAGCGCCGCGAGCCGGATGGCATGTTCTGAGCGACGCGATGCAGGGCTTGCACCGATATTCCGTCGTTCACTTGCCGATGAGCTCGGCGCGCCGCAGCGTTTCTGGAACGCTCCGGCTGATCAGCTGATCGAACACCGTCCTGATTTCGTCCTGGTTTGCCGCCGGTGCTTCCCAACACTGGGGAGAGATCGGCCAATTGGGCGCGGTGATCGCCGCGTAGCGATCGTCGTCGAGAGCAGCAGCGCGCATGTGGGCAACAATTGCGAAATCCCGGCCGTCGATAACGCTGACGACATAGGCGGCGTGGAGCAGGAAGCGAGCCGATACGAAGGGAGCCTGTAGCTTGACGATGCCAATGCCGCCGATCCGCTTGCCGCGCACCTCGGCAGCTCCAGGGGTGACGAGAATATAGGCGTCGAGCGCCTCTCCACTCATGAGTTTACGGACCACCTCCGTCACCTCTGCGCGGTCCTCGCCCAATAGTTTCTGTTGTCCCGGCCAGTATTTCGGCGCCGCCAGGAACGCCTCCCTATAGCGGCTCAAATTGACCGTCTCGTATCGGCCGGCAAGCGCCTGGCCGATCTTCGCGGTCAGCACATCGTCGGTGCCGAATTCCAGCGTCTCGGCCCTGTACTCGTTGCTGAGGACCGTGATGGCGCCGATAGCGAAGCGGTCGCCCATCGCCGAAAGGATGCCGACGCGTTTGTATTGCGCCGCCTTCTGCGGCTCGATCGACTGCATGGCGCAGCCGACGAGCAGCAGGCACGAGAGAACGATCGCGCTGAGACGCATGGAAGAGGGACTCGCGAAGGGGAGCGTGCCGAGAAGGAGGCGTTATCAGGACGTCAGGATAGGCGGGGAGAAGCCGGGTGAGCAAGACACCCCACAGGTCCCGTCGATGCGGGCGGCATGTCGCCGTTCCATGCGCCTGGCCATGGAACCGCTCAAGGCGCGAAGCGGTAACGCGCGGCGGGATGCTCGTCGGGCAGCCGCACCCGTCCCGGGCCGTAGAGCTTCTTGCGCAACGCGCCCGGGGCGTAGTCGATCTTGTATTCGCCGCGCCACAGCAGCACGGGCACGGCGAGGTCGGCAGGTTGGGCGCGGCGATTCCGTGCGGCATTCAGCCAAGCTTGGCGATATTCTGCCGGGATCCGCGCCGATCGCCGGAGGAAACCGCCATGGCCAAGGACCAATCCAGCCTCAAATCGCTCGAGATCAAGGGCGAACTCCTCAAAAACGTGCACGAGGATGCGGAGATCGAGGGGCGCTGGCATATCGTCGGCAAGGGGCGGCCGCCCCAACGCCATGGCAAGAAACACCACTATGTCGATGAGCTCGCCCGGCTCGAATTCGAGCTCATCAAGCTGCAGGAATGGGTGCGGCTGGAGGGTCTCAAGGTCGTCGTCATCTTCGAGGGGCGCGACGCCGCCGGCAAGGGGGGCGTCATCAAGCGCATCACCGCCTGCCTCAATCCGCGCTTCTGCCGCGTCGCGGCGCTCGGCACGCCGACCGAGCGCGAGCGCGGCCAGTGGTATTTCCAGCGCTATGTCCAGCACCTGCCGGCGCGCGGCGAAATCGTGCTGTTCGATCGCAGCCGGTACAATCGGGCCGGCGTCGAGCACGTCATGGGTTTTTGCACGGACGACGAGTACCAGGAGTTCCTGCGCGCCTGCCCGCTCTTCGAGGAAATGCTGGTGCGCTCGGGCATCCATCTCGTCAAATACTGGTTCTCGGTGAATGACGAGGAGCAGGAACAACGCTTCCTCGACCGTATGCGCAACCCGATAAAGCGCTGGAAGCTCAGTCCGATGGACCTCGAATCGCGCGAGCGCTGGGTCGAGTACTCACGCGCCAAGGACGTCATGCTGAAACATACCGACCGGCACAAGACGCCGTGGCACATCGTCAATGCCGACAACAAGAAGAAGGCGCGGCTCAATTGCATTGCCCATCTTCTGAACCAGATCCCCTACAAGGATCTTCGCCCGATCGAGATCCCGCTGCCGCCGCGCCAGCCCGATACCGGCTATGTCCGGCCGAAGAAATCGTCGCAACGCTGGATTCCGGAAATCTACTAAACGGCGGCCCGATCCAGCCCTTCCAGTCTCGGCCTCTGTACTTCGAACATGTCTTTGATCCACGCCATGACGGCCTGAATTCGCGGGACGCGGCGCAGGTCCTGATGCACGATCAGCCAGTGCGCGGCGTCGAGCTCCGCGAGCCGACCGGTTGCCCGGATCACCCCGGGATCGGCATCGCCGAGATAGCAAGGGAGGACAACCAAACCGGCGCCGGCCCGCGCGGCGGCCATCTGCATCGCCATGCCCGACGCGCGGACCGCGACACCGCCTCCCGAGGATGCGCCGTGCCGTCCACCGGGGGACGGCATAATGCGCCTGCTCCTCCGTATAGGTGATCCAGCTGTCGGGCGCCGCCGCCTGTGCGGCGGATCGGTAAGCTGCGCAGGCGATGATCCCGACCCGCGAGACATAAAGGTCGCCGGTTTGCGGACGGCCGTGGCGGACCGCCAGATCGGCCTCACGCCGGGTCAAATTCGCTGTCTCGTCCGATTCCACCAGCTCGATGGCGGTTTTCCCCGGGACCGTTTCCTCAGGTGAGCGCAGCTGTCGACGCGAGTCGGCCAGGCACAGCGCTAGGAACCCGCCGGCCCATTCGCCCACGGAAATCCGGACCGTCCCGCCCGCGTCCGGCAATGCCGCGCGACGGCGCTGCAGGGCGAGGGCGGCCGTCTCCAGACGCTCGGCCAAGGGGACAATTGCCGTTCCCGCCGATGTCAGCCGCAGCCCCTCCGGCAGCCGGTCGAACAGCATCTCGCCGCTCACGGCGGCCTCGAAGCCCACCAGACGCCGCCCCACCGTCGGTTGGCTCAGCCCGAGCTCGCGTCCGGCCGCCCTCAACGAGCCCTTACGGACCACCGCGAGAAAGACGCGCGCATCGTCCCAATCGAGCCTTCGTCGATACATTTATGCATCACCGCTTTCGTATTTATATCGTGTTCCTCCAAAAATGTATCGATAGCCTGGCCGCGCGAACACCGATCGAAGGGAAAAGCCGCATGGCCGATGTCCTCGTCAGACCCGCTCGCCGGTCCGATCTTCCGGCGCTCGTCGACATCTTCAACTTCTATGTCGAGAACGGGCATGTCACCTTCGACACGGAGCCGAATACCGTCGACAAACGCGTCGCTTGGTTCGAGAGCTATGGGACGGGCCGCTATCAATTGCTGGTCGCGGAAGCCGGCGAAGGCGTCGTCGGCTGCACCTATAGCAGCCGCTATCGCCCGTCCGCCGCCTTCGATTTCACGGTTGAAACCAGCATCTATCTCAATCCGGCCGCGCGGGCGCGCGGGACGGGCACGCTGCTTTACGGGGCTCTCTTCCGCCGCCTGACGGAGCAGCCCGTCCACCTGGCGGTCGCCGCCGTCGCGCTGCCGAATGATGCCTCCCTCGCCTTGCACCGCAAGCACGGCTTCGAGGAGGTCGGCACGTTCCGGGAATATGCCTTCAAGCGCGGCGCGTGGATAAGCTCGACTTGGTTCCAGCGACCGATAGGGTCGGCATCGCAGCCGTGATCGGCGGCATCCGAAATGGCGTCCCACGAAATAGATGACGGCGCGGCGCGAAGATTTTAGAGTCGGGGAAAGAGAGGCGTCCATGGCGGCCGACCTGCCCGCTGGCGCGCGCAACCGGGAGGAAGCAAATGGCGAGACATCTTGTTGGTCGACGGAAGCTGCTTACGGCCGGACTCGGCGGGCTCGCGCTCGCCAGCGCCGGATTTCCCGCCTTCGCCCCCGCCCGCGCCGAGGACAAGCGGCTGCGCATGTTCTGGTGGGGCGCCAAGGACCGCGCCGACCGCACCTTCAAGGTCAACGCGCTCTATGCCGCGCACAATCCGGGGGTGACGATCGACGGCGAGACGCTCGGCTGGGGCGATTACTGGCCGCGGCTGGCGACCCAGACGGCGGGACGCAACGCGCCCGACATTTTGCAGATGGATTATCGCTACATCTTCGAATATGCGCGGCGCGGCGCCCTCCTGCCGCTCGACGAGTACATGCCGTCGCTGCTCAATATCGCCGATTTCGGCAAGGATGCGATCGATAGCGGCCGGGTCGACGGCAAGGTCTATGGCGTCAGCCTGGGGCTCAACTCGACCGCGCTGCTCTACAGCAAGACGGCGTTCGAGGCGGCGGGGCTGAAGCCGCCGACCGTCGAGACCAGCTGGGCCGACTATGCCGCCCTCTTCGCCGAACTCACCAAGGCGACGAAGAAGGAGGGGTTCTGGGGCAGCGCGGATGGCGGCGGGTCGGAGACGGCGCTCGAAGTGTGGCTGCGTCAGCACGGCAAGGCGCTCTACGACAAGGACGGCAAGCTCGGCTTCGGCGCCGCGGAGGCCGCGGAATGGCTCGCCCTCTGGGACGACATGCGCAAGCGCAAGGCGTGCGTTCCGGCCGACGTCCAGGCGCTCGACCGCGGCAGCTACGACAGCTCGATGATCGCGCTCGGCAAGGCGGCGACCGCCTTCGAGCACTCGAACCTGCTGGTCACCTTCCAGACGCTCACCAAGGACAAGCTGGCGATGACGATGTATCCGCAGGGTGGGAGCGGGGCGAAGCCGGGCCAGTACCTCAAGCCGTCGCAGATGCTGAGCGTCTATGCGCGCACCAAATTCGCCCCCGAGGCGGCGCGCATCGTCAATTTCTTCGTCGAGGACCCGGAGGCGGCCAAGATCCTCTCGGTCGAGCGCGGCGTCCCGGCCTCGGCGATGATGCGCAAGCTGATCACCCCCGAGCTCAACGAGCTCGACCAGCAGAGCATCGTCTATATTTCGATGGTGTCGGAGCGGGTCGGGCCGCTGCCGGCGCCGCCGCCCAACGGCGCCGGCGAGATCCAGCGGACGCTGCGCCGCGTCAACGAGGAGGTCGGCTTCGCCCGCCAGACGCCGAGCGCCGCCGGCAAGCAGTTCGTCGACGAGGCGAAATCGATCCTCGAGCGCGGCTGAGGCACGCCGACCCTGCGCCCGGCATCGCCCATGGACAGTATCGGCGCCGTCGCGGAACGGCGTCCGCTCCTGCGCCACCGCCTGTCGCAGGCGGCGCGCAGCGACCGGCGGGCCTATCTCTTCCTGCTGCCGTGGTTCGCCGGCTTCTTCGGCCTCACCGCCGGGCCGACCCTCGCCTCGCTCTACCTCTCCTTCACCAATTTCGACCTGGTGCAGAGCCCGCGCTGGATCGGCGCCGCCAACTACATAAGGATCGCGACGAGCGACGTTAATTTCGGCGCCGCGATGAAGGTCACCTTCCTCTACGTCGCCCTCGCCGTGCCGCTCAAGCTCGCCTTCGCCCTCGCCGTCGCGATGGCGCTCAACAAGGGCATCAAGGGGCTGCCGCTCTATCGCGCGATCTTCTATCTACCCTCGCTGCTCGGCGCCAGCGTCGCCATCGCCGTGCTGTGGCGCACCCTCTTCTCCGGCGACGGGCTGGTCAACAAGGTGCTCGCCCTCGTCGGCATCCACGGGCCGAGCTGGATCTCCGATCCCGACTACGCGATCTACACCCTCGTCCTGCTCAGCATCTGGCAGTTCGGCTCGCCGATGATCATCTTCCTCGCCGGGCTCCGGCAGATCCCGCGCGACGTCTACGAGGCGGCCAGCCTCGAGGGGGCGAGCCGCTGGCGGCAGTTCCGCCGGATCACCCTGCCGCTGCTCACCCCTGTCGTCTTCTTCAATGCCATCGTCCAGACGATCGACGCCTTCAAGGCCTTCACCCCCGCCTTCATCATCAGCGAGGGCACTGGCGGGCCGGTGCGGGCGACGCTGTTCTACACGCTCTATCTCTATCTCGAGGCCTTCGCCTATTTCCGCATGGGTTATGCCGCGGCGCTCGCCTGGATCCTGGTGATCATCATCGCGCTGTTCACCGCCTTCTCGTTCCTCACCGCGCGCTACTGGGTGCATTACGATGAGTGACGCGGTCGCGCAGCGCCTCGCCATGCAACGCGCCGCCCCGCCGCGCTGGCGCGCCCTCGCCAGCCACGCGGCCCTCAGCGCCGCCTCGCTGGTGATGCTCTACCCGCTGCTCTGGATGCTGGCGAGCTCGTTCAAGCCGGAGAACGAGATCTTCGGCAGCATCTCGCTGTGGCCCAGCCATTTCGATACCGGCGCCTATCTGCGCGGCTGGACCGGGCTCAAGATCAATTTCGGCCACTTCTTCTGGAACTCGCTGATCATCTCGCTGCTCTGCGTCGTCGGCAATGTCGTCTCGTGCTCGCTGACCGCCTTCGCCTTCGCGCGGCTGCGCTTCCGCGGCAAGAATTTCTGGTTCGCCCTGATGCTCGGCACGCTCATGCTGCCCTATCACGTCACCCTCATTCCGCAATACATCCTCTTCCTCAATCTCGACTGGGTCGACACCATCCTGCCGCTCGTGGTGCCGAAATACCTCGCGACCGACGCCTTCTTCATCTTCCTCATGGTGCAGTTCTTCCGCGGCATTCCGCGCGAGCTCGACGAGGCGGCGATGATGGATGGCTGCAGCCCGTGGCGGATCTATCGCAAGATCATCCTGCCGCTCTCGCTGCCGGTGCTGGCGACGGCGGCGATCTTCACCTTCATCTTCACCTGGGACGATTTCTTCGCGCCGCTCGTCTATCTCAACGACATGGGCTCCTATACCGTGCAGCTCGGCCTGCGCGCCTTCGTCGATTCGAGCGGCAAGTCGGATTGGGGCGCGCTTTTCGCCATGTCGGTGCTGGCGCTGGTTCCCATCCTGTTCTTCTTCCTGTTCTTCCAGCGCCTGCTGATCGAAGGCGTGGCGACAACCGGGCTCAAGCGGTGACCGGCGTCATCGATTCTGTAAGACATCGCGGCGCAGCGCCGCGGTGGGTGAAACATCGCGGCGCAACCGTGCGCCAGGCATAGGATCGTCGATTTGGCCAGCATCGTCCTCGACGCGATCAGCAAGCGCTTCGCCGAGCTCGCGGTCATCCAGGACGTCGCGCTCAGCGTCGCCTCCGGCGAGTTCGTCGTCTTCGTCGGCCCGTCGGGCTGCGGCAAGTCGATCCTGCTGCGCATGATCGCCGGGCTCGAGGAGATCAGCGGCGGCGCGCTGCTCATCGACGGGCAGCGCATGAACGAGGTGCCGGCGGCGGAGCGCGGCATCGCCATGGTCTTCCAATCCTATGCCCTATACCCGCATATGAGCGTCTACAAGAACCTCGCCTTCGGCCTCGAGACGGCACGGCTGCCGCGCGCCGAGATCGACGCGCGGGTGCGCAAGGCGGCCGGCATCCTGCAGATCGAGATGCTGCTCGAACGCAAGCCGAAGGCGCTGTCAGGCGGACAACGCCAGCGCGTCGCCATCGGCCGGGCGATCGTCCGCGAGCCGCGCATCTTCCTCTTCGACGAGCCGCTATCCAATCTCGATGCCGAGCTGCGCGTGCAGATGCGCGTCGAGATCGCCAAGCTGCATCGCGATATCGGCTCGACGATGATCTATGTCACGCACGATCAGGTCGAGGCGATGACGATGGCCGACAAGATCGTCGTGCTGCGCGCCGGACGGATCGAGCAGGTCGGCGCGCCGCTCGATCTCTACAACCGCCCGGCCAACCGCTTCGTCGCCGGCTTCATCGGCAGCCCGAAGATGAATTTCATCGCCGTCGCCGCGCGCGAGGCACCGGGCGGCACGGCGATCTCGCTCGCCGATAGCACGCTGTCGCTGCCGCTCGCGCCGGCAGGCGCGCCGCTAGGCGACGGCGTCGAGCTTGGCGTCCGACCCGAGCATATCGCGATCGGCGGCGATTGCGGTGTGCCCTTCGCGCCGGCACGCATCCTGCACGTCGAGCATCTCGGCGGCGCGACCTTGGTCTATGCGGCGCTGAGCGACGGGCAGGCCCTCACCATCGCCCTCGAGGGCCAGCGCGATTTGGCACCCGGCTCGGTGGTCGAGACGCGAATCGACCCGGCGCTCTGCCATCTCTTCGCGTCCTGCGGTGAGGCCTTCCAGCCGCTCGGCTGAACGACCGACTTTACCCGTCGTCCCATCTCCCACCTCTCAGCAGGATCGTCGATCAGTACACACGCTCCTTTGGGGGTATCGTGGATATCTCGTTCGAGAGCGGTTGCAAATGGACCGGCCTGTAGTCGAGCCAAGCATGACCGTCATCATCAAGCCAGGAGAGGGTGTGCTTGAGCCAATTTTCATCGTCTCTCTTCGGAAAGTCTTCCCGCGCATGTGCACCGCGACTTTCCGTCCGCCCAATAGCCGAATGAAGACTGACGCTCGCCTGGGCGAGCATATTGTCGAGTTCGAGCGTTTCAGCGAGGTCCATGTTGAAGATCATTGAGCGGTCGGTGACACTAACGTCAGCACGCATCATTTCGATGACTTGGTCGAGCCCTTAACATAAATAGCGGGAGCACAATCCCAAGAGTCGATCCGTTCCAAGCCCTGCAGATGCATCCCAACGGGCTTGATCAAATCGAACCCG
>DATAQP010000015.1:0-8067 GCA_036264595.1 Allostellaceae bacterium | reverse complement strand
GGAGGTCTGACGGGACGGCCACCCGAAACCGCAAAGGGCTTGAACTGTCATGGACAGCGGTCATCTCATCGAAGCGCTGACCCTCTACGAAAGCCTGCCCGAGTCGGTGATTCGCGAGGCGACGGAGCGGCGTGCCGAGACGCTGCCGATCTTTCTGCGCGAGATCGAGGCCTACCTCGCCGAGAAGGACCCCATACCGGAAGTGCCGACGCCGCTCTTCATGATCGTGCATATCCTCGGGGGCTGGCACGAAAAATCGGCGTACCACCCTGTCGCCCGCTTGCTGATGAGCGATCCCGAGCGCCTGGAGTGGGCGCTCAGCGACGCCCTGACGGAGACCGTGCCGCGCATCATGCTCAATCTCTTCGACGGCGATCCGCGGCCGCTATACGAGATCATCGAGTGCGAGACCGCCGACGAATTCGTCCGCGCCGCCATGGTCAACGTCCTGGCGACGCTCGCCCATAGGGGAAAGCTTTCCATGGACGAGGTTGCGCGCTATCTCGGCGAGGCCTATTCCTCATTGCAACCGCAGAGTCAACACCATGTGTGGTGGGGCTGGCAGAGCGCCATCGCCTCACTGGGATTGAGCAATCTGTCGGGGTTGGTCCACAACGCATTCGATCGCGGTTTGATCGATCCCAGCATCATGACCGAAGACCACTTCCGTCGGGACATGAAGACGGCGGTGTCCGATCCCGATCACCGGCGTCTCGACGCGCTGCGAGTCACACCGTTCGGCGATACGATCGAGGAACTCTCGACATGGTCCGGCTTCTCGGAAGAGGCCACGTCCGACGAGGAGGACTATGAGCTGGCGACCGATGCCGACCTCCTCGCCATGGCCGAGGCCGAGAGCGGCTTCTCGCTCATCAAACCTGCGGTCAATCCTCTTCGCGATGTCGGGCGGAACGATCCCTGCCCGTGCGGCAGCGGCAAGAAGTTCAAGCGATGCTGTCTCGGCAAGGTGATATAGGAGATATCAGCATGACCACCAGCAGACCGAACGAGACGGCACTCATCATCGGCACCGGCGCGGGGTTGAGCGCCTCGCTCGCCCGGCTCTTCGCCAAGGAAGACATGCGCGTCGCAGTCGCCGCGCGCAGAACCGACAAGCTGGCTGCGCTCTGCGGCGAGACCGGCGCGCGCGCCTATGCCTGCGATGCCAGCAAGCCGACCGAGGTCGAGTCGCTGTTCGCTGCAGTGACCCGCGACCTCGCCGCGCCCGACATCGTCGTCTACAACGCCAGCTATCGCAGCCGCGGGCCGCTCGTCGAACTCGTCCCCGCCGAGGTCGAGAAAGCGCTCATGGTGACATGCTATGGCGGCTTTCTCGTCGGCCAGGCGGCGGCCAAGGCGATGCTCGCGCGCGGCAGCGGTTCGATCCTCTTCACCGGCGCCTCGGCGAGCGTCAAGGGTTACGTCAACTCGGCGCCCTTCGCGATGGGGAAGTTCGGCCTGCGTGGCCTCGCCCAGAGCATGGCGCGCGAGCTCGCGCCCAAGAACATCCATGTCGCCCATTTCGTCATAGATGGCGGCATCGAGCAGGCGGGCGCCGGCTCCCGCGGCCCCGACGCGTTGCTCAAGCCCGACGCGATAGCCAGGAACTATCTCGACATCCACCGCCAGCATCGCAGCGCCTGGACGTGGGAGATGGAGCTGCGCCCCTGGGTGGAGAATTTCTAGCGCAATGGAGGATTGGAAGGCGATCCAAGTCTGGCGTAAGGCCGAACGAGCACGGCTGATCGAGCGCCGCATGGCAACGCCGCTCGCCGAACGGCGCGGCTGGAGCGCGCCAATCGAGCTTCATCTCGAGCGGCTGATCGGCGAGCGCGCCCCGCGCATCATCGGCTTCTACTGGCCCTTCAAGGCGGAGTTCGATGCCCGGCCGCTGATCCGCCGCCTGCTCGCCAGCGGCAGCCAAGCCGCCTTGCCGGTCGTGCTGGCACCCAAGACGGCGATGGAATTCCGTCTCTGGCATCCGGACACTGCCATGGCGACCGGCGTCTACGCCATCCCCTATCCGGCCGAGCGCAATGTTGTCGTGCCCGATCTCGTGCTTGCGCCGCTGGTCGGCTTCGATGCGGCGAAATATCGACTCGGCTATGGCGGCGGTTATTTCGACCGGACGCTGGCCGTCCTGCAGCCGCGGCCTTTCGCCATCGGCATCGGCTTCGAGTTCGCCCGCCTAGCGACTGTCGAGCCACAACCGCACGATCTGGCGATGGACGCGATCGTCACCGAGTCAGGCGTCTTCTAGCCGTTGGCGGCGAGGATGTGTCCGGCGAAATAAAGCGAGCCGCAGATCAGGATACGCGCCGGCTCCCCCGATCGCGCGACGAGATCGCGCAAGGCGGATTCGGGATCGGCAGCGATCGCCACATCGGCGATGCCGGCTGTCCGCGCCAGGGTGGCGATCGTCTCGGCCGCGAGCCAGCCGGTCTCTCCGGCATAAGACAGGCAGCGCAGGCGGCGGACATGCGGTGCCAGATGAGCGAGGAAGGCGTCCGCCGCCTTGGTCGAGCGCATGGCGAGGACGACATCGAGCGGCTTGCCGTCGCGTTGCCTTCTCGCCCAATCGGCAAGCGCGGCGCCGCCGCTCTCATTATGCCCTCCGTCGAGATGGAGCTCACTGCCCGCCGGCAACCGCGCAATCAGCGGGCCGCGTGTCAGGCGTTGCAGCCGCGCCGGCCATTCGACCCGTTGCAGCCCTTCGGCGATGTTTTCCGGCTCGATCCTGAACGCCGCGAGGCGCTCGACGGCGGCAATCGCTATCCCGGCATTGTCGATCTGGTGCCGACCGGGCAGCGCCGGCAGCTTGAGATCGAGCGTCGCCCGGCCGGCATAGCGGAAACCGTCCTCGCCGGGCTCGACCCGCCACTCATGGCCGGCACGGAAGAGCGGCGCGCCGACCGCCGCCGCGTGGCTCTCGATCACCGTCGCCGCTTCCGGTGACTGTGCGGCGATCACCGCCGGCACGCCCGGCTTCAGGATACCAGCCTTCTCGAAGGCGATCTTGGGCAGCGAATCGCCGAGAAAATCGGGATGGTCGAACGAGATCGGGGTTATCGCCGAGACCGCCGGGCGGTCGATCACATTGGTCGCGTCGAGCCGGCCGCCGAGGCCGACCTCGAGCAGCACGATATCAGCCGGGATCCGCGCGAAGGCGATGAAGGCGGCCGCCGTGGTGACCTCAAAGAAGGTGATGGGACGTCCGGCATTGATGCGCTCGACCTCGGCAAGAAGCTCGCCGAGCAGAGCATCGTCGATGATCGTGCCGGCGACCCGGATGCGCTCGTTGAACCGGACGAGATGCGGCGAGGTGTAGACATGGGCGCGGTAGCCGGCCGCCTCGGCCATCGCGCGCAGATAGGCGACGGTCGAGCCCTTTCCGTTGGTGCCGGCGACATGCACGACCGGCGGCAGGCGGTCCTGCGGATCGCCGAGATCGGCGAGCAGCCGCTGCACACGGTCGAGCGACAAGTCGATCGCCTTGGGATAGAGCGCGGTGAGTCGGTCGAGTATGCCCTGCGGTGTATTGCCGTCCACGATCATGCTGCCTAGGAATGGATCTGGCGGGAGACTAATCGTCTCGCCGGCCCGGCACCAGAGGCCGCGTCGCAAGCCAGGGCTGCACGATTGCCAAACACCGCCGGCCACAGCATCCTGGCCCCATGCTGCCCACTTTGCGAAACTTCACCCTGACCGGCAAGGTCATCCTAGTGACTGGTGCCGGTCGCGGCCTCGGCTTCGAGATCGCCAAGGCGCTCGCCGGCGCGGGCGGCCATGTCATCCTCAATGGCCGCGACGGCGGGCGCCTCGCGGCGGCCGCCTCGCGCATCGAGGAGGCGGGCGGCGGCTCGGTCGAGACGGCACCGTTCGACATCGCCGATTCCGCCGCGCTCAAATCAGCTTTTGCAGATATCGCCGCGAAGCATGGACGGCTCGACGTGCTGGTCAACAATGTCGGCGCGCGCAACCGCAAGCCGCTGCTCGAATTCTCGGATGCGGAGATTCGCGATCTCATCGAGACCGATCTGCTCGCCGGCGTATTCCTTGCGCGGGAATCCGCACGGCTGATGATGCCGCGAAAGAGCGGACGCCTCATCGCCGTGACCTCGATCTCGGGAACCCTGGCGCGTGCCGGCGACGCCGTCTATCCGACGGCCAAGGCCGGTCTCACCGGCATGGTGCGCGCCCTGGCCGCCGAATTCGGACCGCATGGCATCACCAGCAACGCCATCGCGCCCGGTTTCTTCGCCACCGAGACCAATGCGCATCTCGCCGACGATCCGGTCCTCTCGGCTGCCTTCGAGCAGCGCACGCCAATGGGACGCTGGGGACGGCCGGAGGAGATTTCCGGCGCCGCCGTCTTCCTCGCCTCCGACGCGGCCTCTTATGTCAACGGCCATGTCCTGACCGTCGACGGCGGCACGTCGATCCTGATGTGATCCGACATGATGTGATCCGGGCGGCGCGACGGGATTAACCGCTTCGGCGCACGCCGCAGACTCGACGGCGGACGCCCATAGGTCTGCAGAAAGGCGGCATTGAAGCGGCGCACGCTGCCGAAGCCAGCGGCGAAGGCGATCTCGGCGAGCGACAGCTCCGTCTCGTCGATCAGCCGCTTCGCAGCCTGGACGCGGCGGGTCGATGCGACCGCGCCGGGCCCGGCACCGACATGACGGATGAAGAGACGGCAGAGATGGCGGGGCCCGACGCCGAGCCGCTCGGCCAGCTGCGCCACCGTGCCACCATCGAGGAATCCCTCTTCGATCAGCCGCATGCCGCGGATCACCGTCGTCTCGGTGCCGAGCCAGGCCGGGCTGCCCGGCGCCGTCTCGGGTCGGCAGCGCAGGCATGGGCGGAAGCCGGCCTGCTCGGCCTCCGCCGCGGTGCGGAAGAAGATGACGTTCTTGGGCCGCGCCGGATGCACGGGGCAGATCGGCCGGCAATAGATCCCGGTGGTGCGGACGGCGGTGAAGAACACCCCGTCATAGCGGCGGTCGCGCGAGATGCGCGCGCGCTCGCAGATATCCCAGTCGAGGCCAGGGACGCCACCTTCTTGCATGGACATTCGCGAATCTATCGCGATACGACGCGATGCGGCTAGCCGGATTCGGACTCCGTCGGCATCGGCCAGGCGACCGAGTCCGATCGCGGCCAGACCAAGGCAACGCAAATGACTTTAATGCCGCTGCCTATTGCAAGTCGGAGGATTGAGGATGGAGCGACATGACGTTCTCGCACGCACCGAGGCGCACGCGACCGCCTTTCTCGACGGTTTGTCGCACCGATCCGTCGGCACGACGGTCGGCGCCGACGAGCTTCGTCGCCGGCTCGGTGGTCCGCTGCCGGCGGTGCCAACCGATCCGGTCGCGGTCATCGACGATCTCGTGCGTGATGTCGTGGGCGGGCTCGTCGGCTCCACCGGCGGCCGCTTCTTCGGCTTCGTCATCGGCGGCGCGTTGCCGGCCGCGCTGGCGGCGGATTGGCTGACGGCGGTCTGGGACCAGAACGGCGCCGCCTATATTTGCAGCCCGGCCGGCGCAGTGACGGAGGAGATCTGCGGCGCCTGGCTGAAGACGTTGCTCGGCTTGCCCGAAACCGCGTCCTTCGCTCTGGTCACCGGCTGCCAGATGGCACATACGACGGCGCTGGCAGCGGCGCGCCACAAGCTCCTCATGGATCGCGGCATCGATGTCCAGCGCAGCGGCCTCGCCGACGCGCCGCAGCTGCGCGTCCTAACCAGCGAGAACCGCCATGAATCGATCATCCGAGCAGTCCGCCTGCTCGGCATCGGCACTGCGGCGATCGAGCTGCTGCCCTGCGACGATGACGGCGCGATTGAGCTTGCGGCGCTGACAGCGTCGCTCGAGCGATTCGGCGATAACCCAACGATCGTCTGTCTGCAGGCGGGCGATCTCAATACCGGCGCTTTCGATCCGTTCGACCGCGCCTGCGCCCTCGCCCATGCGGCGCGCGCCTGGGTCCATGTCGACGGCGCCTTCGGCCTATGGGCGGCGACGAGCGCGCGCTATCGCCCCCTCCTCGCCGGCGTCGGGCAGGCGGATTCCTGGGCTACGGACGGCCATAAATGGCTCAACCTGCCCTTCGATAGCGGTTTCGTCTTCGTCGCCGATCCCGCTGCGCACAGCGCGGTCTTCACGCAACCGACGAGCTATGCGATCCCGGTCGAGGGGGTCCGCGAGCCGAAGGATTGGAATCCGGAATGGTCGCGGCGCGCCCGCGGCTTCGTCGCCTACGCGGCGCTCCGCTCCCTCGGCCGTTCCGGCGTCGCCGAGCTGGTGGAGCGATGCTGCGAGCTGGCGGCGCGCCTAGTCGACGGGCTGGCGTCACTTCCCGGCGTCGAGGTTCTCGCCCGGCCGCGGATCAATCAGGGGCTGGTGCGTTTTCTCGCCTCGGATGGGCAGCACGACCGCCGCACGGACGAGGTCATACGGGCGATCCAGGACTCCGGACACGCCTGGTTCGGCGGCACCACCTGGCGCGGCCAGCGGGCGATGCGGATTTCCGTCTGCAACTGGCGGACGACCGCCGGCGACGTCGCAGAGACCGTCGCAGCCGTGCAAGAAATATTGGAGATGTCTACTCCGCGGCGCTGACCTTCGGCACGAAAGGCTTGCTGGCGAAATGCTCACCGACGCCGTCGGAGAATTTCAGCCCCGCCGCCTTGATAGCGCTGTCCGGCACCTTGTCGAGTGGCACGTAGTAGCGATCGTCCTCGCGCTTGTAGGTATCGTTGTCGACCCGGTTGTAGCAGCAGAGCAGCGTCCAGCGCCGCTTCGCCGAGCGATTCTGCTCCGAGCTGTGCAGCGTGTTGCCGTGGAAGAAGAGCCCATCGCCGGGCTGCATTTCGCAATGGACGGTCTCGCAGGCGTTGAGAATCTCGGTCATGCGCTTGGGATCGGCGATGTTCTGGCCCTCGCCGGGCACCGGCACGTGATCGATGCGGCCCATGAGATGCGAGCGCGCCACCATCTTGAGGCAGCCATTCTCCCGACGGGTCGGATCGAGTGCGATCATGCAGCTGGCGAGAAAGGGAAAGAGGCAGCCATTGTGGTACCAGTAGCCGTAATCCTGGTGCCATTCCCAGGCGCCGCCGACATAAGGCTCCTTGGCGGTCAGCTTGGACTGGAAGTGATAGACGGGACCGCCGAGCATCGCCTCCATCGTGTCGACCATGCGCTCGCAGCTCGCAGCCATGCCGTAGACGCTGTCGCCGGCGCGGTTCCATAGCGAGATACGTGTCGCCGCGCCCTGCGCATCGGCGCGGTCGATCATGTGATCTCGTACGGCGGGATCCTTCTCCATCGCGGCGAGCAGGAGATCGACTTCCTCGCGGTCGAACATGCCGGGCACGATGACGAAACCGTCCCGATGATAGGCTTCCAATTGTGCCTTGGTCATGATCGACGGCATGGCGTTCCTCCAGGTCGAGCAGGCGAATTTTATCGTTGCCATATTCTACGAAGAATCCCCGATTGGTCGAAAGCGGGATTCGAGCCGACGCCCCGCCATTGCGAATATTTCCTCTCTCACCCCAGCGTGTTGCTCTTGATGTCGCGCGGCGAGGTCGTGAGAATCTGCGGCTTGCCGGCGGCGATCACCATCGTGTCGTCGATGCGGAAACCACCAAGGCCCCAGACATAGAGGCCGGGCTCGACCGAATATACCTCGCCGGCCCGCAGGGGACGCTGGTTGAAGGCCATGTCCTCGGGGTATTCGTGGCCTTGGACGCCCATGCCGTGGCCAGTGCGGTGCAATATACGGTCGCCGAACCCGGCCTGCTCGATAGCCGATTGCGCCGCCGCATCGATCGCCGAGACCGGGTTGCCGACGATCGCCGCGGCCGAGCCTGCCTCGTTGGCGGCGCGCGCCGCCTCGTAGAGCGCCGCCTGGCGGTTGCTCGGCCGGCCGACGAAGAAGGTGCGCTCGTTCTCGCTCACCATGCCGTTGAGGCGGATGTTGCAGATGGTGACGACGACATGCCCCTTCTCGAAGCGCGCCCCGGTCGGCGCGCCTTCGCCGTGCGGCGAGGCCGAG
>DATAQP010000011.1:0-5986 GCA_036264595.1 Allostellaceae bacterium | reverse complement strand
CGCAGAGAGCAGGATGATGGCTGAGAAAATCATGCCCAACCTCGCCACGGTCCGCTATTTCACCTACGTCTGGGTTGACGGCCACGACCTCGGAACACTCTCCCCGCAAGACTTCCGTGCGACTGCCCATCGTCGCCTCGTCACTTTCACCTTCGTTGTCGTCCTCCCGTCGCCGGTCGACCCGCTCCGCCAAGCGCTCAAGGTTGAGATCAACGATCGAGACTACTACGCCGAATTCCGCCTCGCGAAAAAGGATCCGGTGCGATTGCAGGATCCGCGTGGCATCGCCTGCGAGCCGCGGGTCCGGGACGACGTCGAAAACGCTTATTTCGGCTACGTCTACCCGCAGGAGATCACGCTCTCATGCCGATGATCCGCACGAGTCAGGTGACGTCAGCCGCCACCGAATCGTCCCGGGATCACCCACCGAAGGGCCGGCAATGTCGTGGCTGGGCTCACATTATGATATAACATAACACTTAGCCTATCGGATCGAATATCGTCAAACAAGAAGATCGGCCGCGCATCGGCAGCCGGGGCCGACGAGCTGATCACGCCACCGATGACCGATTGCCCGAGCGTCGTCGGACCCTTAGGCTCGTCGGCGTTGTAGACTGACGCGGGGAAGTGACATGCCCGAGCCACAGCCGATGTTGAGGAATCTCGCGCCGCACTATTACGTCGCGCCGGATATATTCGCGGCGGAGCGGCAGGCGATCTTCCGCCGCCACTGGCACATGCTGGGTCCGGTCGCCCAGGTGGCGGAAACGGGGCAGTATCTCGCGGTCGAGCTCGCCGGCTGGAAGCTCTTCGTCATGCGCGGCAGCGACGGCGCGCTGCGCGGCTTCCACAATGTCTGCCGGCATCGCGGCGCCAGGCTGCTCGAGGAGGGCAGCGGCCGCTGCGACATGCTACGCTGTCCCTATCATCTCTGGGTCTATGGCCAGGAGGGCGAGCTTCGCCAGGCGCCGTGGTTCGGCGAGGATGACGGGTTTCGCCTCGCGGATTGGCCGCTCGAGACGATCGCGGTCGAGACCTGGCGCGGCCTTCTCTTCGCCGCCATCGCGCCCGAGACCAGCCTCATCGAGCAGCTCGGCGATCTGCCGGAGGAAGTTGCCGAGTATCCGCTCGAGAGCTTCACCGCGGTCGCCGGCGAGCGCTTCGTGATGCGCAGCAACTGGAAGACCTATACCGACAATTTCGTCGAGGGCTATCACATACCGGGCATCCACCCCGCCTTCCTCAAGGTGATCCAGTTCGACAAATTCGAGACCGTGGCGCGACGCGGACTCGTGCGCATGACGGCGCCGCAGAAGAGCAACTCGATCTATGGCGGGAAATGGCTGTGGGCGTGGCCCAACTGGACGCTGTCGATCTTTCATGGCGGCATGAATACGAGCCGCATTAATCCGCTCGCCGCCGATGCGACCGAGCTCGTCTATCATTTCTATTTCGCCGATGCGACGGCGGCGAATGCGGCTTCGCGCGATGCGACCATCGCGCGCAATTGCGAGATCGTGCGCGAGGATTTCGGCATCTGCGAGCATACCCAGCGCAACTACGCCTCGGGCGCCTATCGCCCCGGCCCGTTGAGCCCGCGGCACGAGCAATCGGTCGCCTATTTCCAGGGCAAGGTGGCGGCGGCGCTGGCGCTGGCGGCAACCCCGGAGGCAGACAGGATCGCCACCAGGATCTTGTAGGCCCCGCCCCTACAAAACACCGCGGGCGGAGCTGCTAAGCGGGCGCGATGGCGAGATTGTCGATAAGCCTCGTCTTGCCGAGCCAGACGGCGGCGAACACGCGCCCCGGCCGGTCGAGGATCGTGAGCGGCGTCAGATCGACGGCGTCGCAGATGGCGAGATAGTCGATCGGCGCGAAGCCGGCGGCGGCAAGCTCGTCCCTGCCCCTGGCGAGGGCGGACTCGATCGGACGGTTTCCCGCGCCGACCTCTTTGGCGATGGCGGTGAGCACGTGGAAGATCGCCACTGCGCGAGACCGCTCACCGGGCGCGAGGTAGCGGTTGCGCGACGACAAAGCGAGACCGTCGGGCTCGCGCACCGTCGGCACGCCCTCGATGCGGACGGGCAGGTCGAGATCGCGGACCATGCGCTTGATTACCTGGAGCTGCTGGTAATCCTTCTCGCCGAAACAGGCGATGTCGGGCCGCGCCTGGAGCAGCAGCTTGGCGACGACGGTGGCGACGCCGGCGAAATGGCCGGGGCGGAACGGGCCGCACAACCCATCGGCGATGGCGCCGACGGTGATCGCGGTCGAGAAGCCGGGCGGGTACATCTCGCCCACAGTCGGCGCGAAGAGCAGCTCGCAGCCGCCGGCTTTGAGCTGGCGCGCATCCGCCGCCTCGTCGCGCGGATAGCGGGCGAAATCCTCGTTCGGGCCGAATTGCGTCGGATTGACGAAGAGGCTGGCGACGACGTGGTCGCAGAGCGCGCCGGCGCGGCGCACCAGCGCGACATGCCCCTCGTGCAAGGCCCCCATCGTCGGCACGAGGCCGACAGTTTCCCCGGCGGCGTGCCACACGCCGATCCGCGCCCGCAGCGCGGCGACGCTGCGCACGATTTCGAGACCCGCCGCTGTGGAAGCCAGAGGCTCTGCCATGCTGCGCTGCGATATAAGCGGGGCGCAGCAGGCTGACAAGCAGGATCGTCGGTTTCGCCCTGGCTCCGCGTTTGCTAGCTCGTCGGCGCTGCGGGCGTCGCCGCGGTGTCATAGCGCTTCCACCGGAAGATCAGGGCGGACAATCCCCACGCGACGGTGAAGATGCCGATGACCGCGAAGCCGAACATGCCGAGATCATCATTGAGGGCCGCTATGACCCACCAAAAGCCGCCTTCAAACCCGAACCGTTCGGCGATGAGGCCGAGCGCTTCGATGCCGCCGATCAGAAGGGCGACGGCCACGGAGGCTGCGGTGATCGTCAAATTGTACCAAAGCTTGCGGATCGGATGCACGAAGGCCCAGCCATAGGCGCCGACCATCAGGACGCTATCGGCGCTGTCGACAAGCGCCATCCCCGCAGTGAAGAGAGCCGGAAAGACGAGAGTTTGCCAAGGCGACATACCTTGCGCCGCCTGCGTGGCCGAGATGCCGAGAAGGCCCACTTCGGTCGCGGTGTCGAAGCCCAGGCCGAAGAGAAAGCCGAGCGGATACATGTGCCAGCTCCGCGTCACCACCCGGAACAGGGGCCGAAAGATGCGGGCGAGCAGGCCGCGCCCGGCGAGCAGAATGTCCAGGCTCTCGGCGTCAAGCGTGCCGCCGCGGGAGACACGCCGGAAGCTGCGCCAGACGCCGACCAGGATGGCGAGATTGGCGAGCGCGATCACAAGCAGGAAGGCGGCGGAGATCCCGGTTCCGATCATTCCGCCGACCGTCTTGAAACTCTCGAAACGATCTTGCAGGGCGACAGCCGTAGCCGCGATCGCCAGGCAGGCAAGCACCACGACGGTCGAATGACCGAGCGAGAAAAAGAAGCCGGCGGAAAGCGGCCGCTTGCCCTCCTGCATCAGCTTGCGCACGACATTGTCGATCGCCGCTATATGGTCGGCATCGACCGCATGGCGCAGGCCGAACACCCAGGCGAGCAACGCCGTGCCGAGCAGCACCGGCTCGCCGCCGAAGGCCATCCAGGCCCAGATCCAGGCCGCGAAATTGGCGGCGATCAGCAGGCCGAAAAGAGCAGTGGTCTTGCCACGCACGCTGCCCGTAGCGTCGTCGAAAAGCTTGCCTGCTTTGGTTAGCATCTGGCCTCCGTCACGCCCCGCGCGTTGCGGTTGGCTGAAGTATCACACCCTAACTACATGCTTCACCGACGGCGTGCCACGACCATAAATAGGCGTTGGCACTCGTGCCGAGACGTATTAAATCTGTTCAGGTCCTCACAGGATCGACCGCCCGGATGCACCACATGGATCGCATGATCACTCGCCGCCAGCTCCTCTCGACGACGATCCTGGCCTGCGGCGGGACAGCCGCCCTGCTCGCCGGCACGCGGCTTGCCCATGCTCTCTCGATCGAGACGATGAACCCCGAGACGCAGCGCCTCTATCTCAGCGCCTGCAGCACGCGCGACGGCGCCTATCACAAGCAGCTCGTCTCCGAGGTGCGCCAGGTCTTGCAGAACCGCGCCAGCGAAGCCGAGATCGAGGCCGCCATCGCCAGCGCCACCTGCCCGGTCTGCGGCTGCCCCATCGCCGCGTCCTGAGGCCGCCCCCGGACCAGGCCCACCGCCCCGCCAAAGAGACCAAAGAGAAGAGAGTCGGCCCGTCATGCAACTGCACCTGCAGACCTGGGAAGAGGTCGACGCCTATCTTCAGCGCTCCAAGGGCATCATCATCCCGATCGGCTCGACCGAGCAGCACGGACCGAATGGCCTCATCGGCACCGACGCGATCTGCCCCGAGGTGATCGGCCAGCGGCTCGGCGAGGAGATCGGTGCCCTGGTCGGCCCGACGATCAGCGTCGGCATGGCGCAGCACCATCTCGGCTTCTCCGGCTCGGTCACCTTGCGGCCGACGACGCTGATCGCCGTCATCCGCGACTACGTCACCTCGCTGGCGCGCAACGGCTTCGAGCGCTTCTATTTCCTCAACGGCCATGGCGGCAACATCGCGACGACCAATGCCGCCTTCTCGGAGATCTATGCCGAGACCTCGATGCAGCGCCCCGGAAGCAACGCACCGTCGATCAGATGCCGGTTGAAGAACTGGTGGGAAAACCCTGGTGTACAAGAGATTTCCAAAGAATTGTTCGGCGATCGCGAAGGCAGCCACGCGACCCCGAGCGAGGTCTCGGTGACGCAATTCGCCTATCCCGACGCGATCAAGCGCAAGGGCATGGCACCGGTCGGTCCGAAGCAGCGCGACTTCGCCGATGCCGACGATTACCGCCGCCTTTTCCCGGACGGCCGCATCGGCTCGGACCCGACCCTGGCCACGCCGGAGCACGGGGCCAGGCTGGTGACGGCGGCGGTCAACGATCTCAAAGACGACTACCAGCGCTTCCTGACACAGGCCTAGCCAAATCTAGACAGTTTGGCGGTCTCGCCTCGGCGCCGGCAGGAAGCGGGGCACGGGGAGGAATGGCGCCCAGAATTCCTGCGCGACCTGGAAGGCGATCAGCCAGAACGCCAGCGGATTGAAGAGCTGCATGGCATGGACATCGAGATGGTCGGTCATCGCGCGGAAGGACGGCGTCGCGCGCAGCGAGATCGAGAGATACTCGGCCGCCTCCTCGGGCGCCCGGCGATGATGGATCTCGATATCGAGATTGGGCAGGCGTGCCACGGCCTTGGTTTCGTCCATCGCTCTCCCTCTCCGCCTCAGTCGCATCGATCGCCCGTATATTGGTGTCCCGGGCGGCACGCTCAACGGGTGTCCCACAATGAACGGTAGCGAACGCATTACGCTTTCGGCGACGAGCGAGCCGGGGCCGGCCGGCCGGCCCGGCACGATCCTGATACTCACCGGCGACGCCGCGCCGCCGGCGGGCTACGTCGCCATCCGCCACGCCGAGGCGGCGGCGGTGGCCCAGCAAGGCGGCTGCGCCTGCTGCCGCGCGCCCTCCGATCTCGTCACCATGCTGCGCCAGCTCTTCCTCGATCGGGTGCGCGGCGAGACGGCGTTCGACGCGGTGGTCATCGAAGGCAGCGAGAACCTCGTCGCGACAGCGATGGAGGATCCGCTGGTTGCGGCTCGTTACGCGTTCGGGGAGACTTACAGAGACTCCTAATCTAGTGGACAAAACCTGACGGAAGAATCCGAATGTGGATTCCCCGTTCGTCAGGCGCATGTGAGTCTTGCGCATGCGCCATGGAATCATCGTCGATGTAAGCGCTGCTGACCGTGCTCGCCTGGAAGCGGCGCCGCGCAGATGCGCGGCGGCGACCGGATCCCGCTCTCGGTGACGAGCAAACCGGTACCGGCAAGCCGGCCCGGGACAGTCCCTCGTCCTCACCACCGACACCGCGACG
>DATAQP010000010.1:0-5116 GCA_036264595.1 Allostellaceae bacterium | reverse complement strand
GCTCGGCGTGCAGTCGCTCGAGCCCGAAGCGCTTGCCTTCCTCGGCCGCGGCCATTCCGTCGACGAGGCGCTGGCCGCGCTCGACCTCGCCCGCGCGCATTTCCCGCGCTTCTCCTTCGATCTCATCTATGCAAGGCCGGGGCAGGACGCGGCGGCGTGGGATACCGAGCTCACGCGGGCGCTGGCGCTTGCCGGCGACCATCTTTCGCTCTACCAGCTCACCATCGAGCCCGGCACCGCCTTTCATACCGCGCATGCGCGCGGCGATTTCGCCCTACCCGACGACGACCGGGCCGGGGCGCTTTACGAGCTCACCCAGGCGCGGCTGGCGGAAGCCGGGTTGCCCGCCTATGAGGTCTCCAACCATGCGCGCCCGGGCGGCGAATCGCGGCACAATCTTGTCTATTGGCGCTATGGCGACTATGCCGGCATCGGCCCGGGTGCGCATGGCAGGCTGACCCTGGACGGTGTCAAGCTTGCCACGCGCCAGCTGCGCGCGCCGGAACGGTGGCTTGCCACCGTCGCGCAGCGTGGCGATGGCACCGAGGAGCGCAGCGAGATCGCCGCCGGCGAGCGGCTCGAGGAAATGCTGATGATGGGGCTGCGCCTCAGCGAACCCGTCCCCCGCACGCGCTTCCGCCGCGAATGCGGCGGCGAGCCGGAAGCCGTGCTCGATCGCGCGCCGCTCGCCCGGCTGGTCGAAGGCGGCTTCCTCATCCTCGACGAGGCCGGGCTGCGCGCGACTGTCGAGGGCCGCCAGCGCCTCAACGCGGTGCTCGGCGCGCTGCTGCGATAGGCGGAACCGCTTTGCGCTGGCGGGCGTTTCCCGAGAGCAATGGCAGACGCTGTCGGCGAGGCAGCGAGGATGGCGGTGGTCGCAAGCGCACGAGGACAGATCCGCATCGGGATTTCGGGCTGGCGCTACGCACCCTGGCGCGGCGTCTTCTACCCGAAGGGACTGCGGCAGAAGGACGAGCTCGCCTATGCCGCTGGCACGTTCAATACGATCGAGCTCAACGGCACGTTCTATTCGCTGCAGCGTCCCGAGCTCTTCGCCGCCTGGCACACAGCGACGCCGCGCGATTTCGTCTTCGCCGTCAAGGGCGGGCGCTTCGTCACCCATATGAAAAAGCTGCGCGACATCGAGGCGCCGCTGGCCAATTTCTTCGCCTCGGGAGTCCTTCGGCTGAAGGAGAAGCTGGGGCCGATCCTCTGGCAGTTTCCGCCCAATTTCTCCTTCGACGAGGCGCGTTTTGAAGCCTTCTTCGCCCTCTTGCCGCGCGATACGGCCGAGGCTCGTCGTCTCGCAACGCGACATGACTATCGCGTTGCAGGCCGGTCGTGGATCGGACGCGTCGATGAGCGCCCGGTGCGCCATGCCGTCGAGATCCGGCATACGAGCTTCATGACGCCGCGTTTCATCGCGCTGCTGCGCCGCTACGGCAGCGCGCTGGTCTTCGCCGATACCGTCGAGTGGCCCTATTTCGAGGATCTCACCACCGATTTCGCCTATCTGCGCCTGCACGGCTCGGAGGAGCTCTATGTCAGCGGCTATGACGATGCAGCGCTCGATCGCTGGGCGGCACGGGTCGCCCTATGGGCGGCGGGGCGCGCGCCGAAGGACGCTCGATGCCTCGTCCCCGCCACTGGCCCTGCCAGACCGCGCGACGTCTATGTCTATTTCGACAACGACGCCAAGGTCCGCGCCCCCTTCGACGCGCTCGGCCTGGCGCGACGCGTGAGCGGTGCGCCGCGATGACGCTTCCGCCAGCCGCTCTTCTCGGGCATTTGCCCGGCGCGGATGATCGGGCCGGATCGAGGAGTGAACCATGGCGTTGGACAAGCAGGCACAGCACGTCATCGACCTCATCGTGCAGGCTGGGCGGCCGGGCTATCAGACGATGACGGCGCCCGAGGCGCGCCTTGCCTACAAGGAGACGCGCGGGCCGCTGCAGGCGCCGCCGCCGGAGGTCGCCGAAGTGGTCGAACGCAGCATAGACGGGCCGGGGGGCAAGCTCGCCTTACGGCTCTACCGTCCGCTTGGAAGCCCTGCCGATGCCGCGCTGCCGGCACTGGTCTATTTCCATGGCGGCGGCTGGACGATTGGGGATCTCGACACCCATGACGTGATCTGCCGCCTGCTCGCCAGCCGCGCCGGCTGCGCCGTGGTCGCGGTCGACTACCGGCTCGCGCCCGAGGCGAAATTCCCCGCCGCCGTCGAGGATTGCTGGGCAGCGACGCGCTGGGTGCGAGAGCAGGGGGCGGCGATCGGCGTCGATCCCCAGCGCATCGCGGTCGGTGGCGACAGCGCCGGCGGCAACCTCGCCGCCGTCGTCGCGCTGCTGGCGCGCGACGCAGACCTGGGGCTCGCCTTCCAGCTGCTGATCTACCCGGCGACCGATTTCGCCAACGACAAGCCGTCGCACGAGCTCTTCGCCGAGGGCTACATGCTGACCCGCACCGGCATCGCCTGGTTCACCGGCAACTATCTCGTCGGCCCGGCCGATACCGCCGATTGGCGGGCCTCACCCCTGCGCGCCGCCAGCTTGGCCGGGGTCGCCCCGGCGCTCGTCGTTACCGCCGGTTTCGATCCGCTGCGCGACGAGGGCAAGGCCTATGCCGAGCGCCTGGCGGCCGCCGGCGTGCCGGTCCGCTATGTCTGCTATGACGGCATGATCCACGGCTTCTTCGGTATGACAGGCAAGATCGATACGGCGCGCCATGCCATCGACGAGGCCGGCGCGGCGCTGAAGGTGGCTTTCGCCCCTGCATGATTCGGTGGATTTCCCGGCTTTTGTTGCGTTGCGGCGGGCGCGACCCTATGTTCCAGCCGTCCCGGACAGATTGATGTAGATGACCGACCTCTCGCATATCCGCAATTTCGCGATCATCGCGCATATCGACCACGGCAAGTCGACGCTTGCCGATCGCCTCATTCAGGCCTGCGGCGGGCTCGAGCAGCGCGAGATGCGCGAGCAGGTGCTCGATTCGATGGAGATCGAGCGCGAGCGGGGGATCACCATCAAGGCGCAGACCGTGCGCCTCACCTACAAGGCCGATAACGGCGAGACCTATGAGCTCAACCTCATGGACACGCCCGGCCATGTCGATTTCGCCTACGAGGTCAGCCGCTCGCTTGCCGCCTGCGAGGGCTCGCTCCTCGTCGTCGATGCCAGCCAGGGCGTCGAGGCGCAGACCCTCGCCAATGTCTACCAGGCGATCGAGGCCAATCACGAGATCGTCCCCGTCCTCAACAAGATCGACCTTCCGGCCGCCGAGCCGGCCCGCGTCAAGCAGCAGATCGAGGATGTCATCGGCCTCGACGCCTCGAACGCGGTCGAGATCTCGGCCAAGACCGGGCTCAACATCAAGGCGGTGCTCGAGGCGCTAGTTCACCGCCTGCCGCCGCCCAAGGGCGATCGCGCCGCGCCGCTGAAGGCGCTGCTCGTCGACAGCTGGTACGACCAGTATCTCGGCGTCGTCATCCTGGTGCGCGTCAAGGACGGCGTGCTGCGCGCCGGCCTCAAGGCTCGCTTCATGGCGACCGGCGTCATCCACACCGTCGAGCGCACCGGCATCTTCACGCCGAAGGGCATTCCGGTCGACGAGCTAGGCCCAGGCGAGGTCGGGTTCATCACCGCCGGGATCAAGACGGTGGCGGATTGCCGGATCGGCGACACCATCACCGAGGAGCGCCGCCCGGCCGCCGAGCCGCTGCCCGGCTTCAAGCCCGTGCAGTCGGTGGTGTTCTGCGGCCTCTTCCCGACCGATGCCGCTGATTACGAGCGGTTGCGCGACAGCCTGGCGAAGCTGCGCCTCAACGATGCCAGTTTCGAGTTCGAGCCGGAGACCTCGGCGGCGCTCGGCTTCGGCTTCCGCTGCGGCTTCCTTGGCCTGCTCCATCTCGAGATCATCCAGGAGCGGCTCGAGCGCGAGTTCGATCTCAACCTCATCACCACGGCGCCCTCTGTCGTCTACAAGGTCCATCTCACCAATGGCGAGGTGCAGCTGCTGCACAATCCCGCCGACATGCCCGACCCGGTGCGCATCGACCATATCGAGGAGCCGTGGATCAAGGCGACGATCCTGGTACCCGACGCCTATCTCTGTCCTGTGCTGATGCTGTGCCAGGAGCGCCGCGGCGTGCAGAAGGACCTGACCTACGCCGGCAATCGCGCGATGATGGTCTATCGCCTGCCCTTGAACGAGGTCGTCTTTGATTTCTACGACCGTCTCAAATCGATCAGCCGCGGCTATGCCAGCTTCGACTATCAGATCGATGGCTACGAAGAAGGCGACGTCGTGCTGCTCAACATCCTGGTCAACAGCGAGCCGGTCGACGCGCTCGCCCTCATCGTCCATCGCAGCACCGCCGAGAAGCGCGGCCGCGCGCTGTGCGAGCGCCTGAAGGACCTTATCCCGCGCCAGCTCTTCCAGATCGCCATCCAGGCGGCGATCGGCGGGCGCATCATCGCGCGCGAAACGGTCAAGGCCTATCGCAAGGACGTGCTCGCCAAATGCTATGGCGGCGACATCACGAGAAAGCGCAAATTGCTCGAGAAACAGAAGGAAGGGCGCAAGCGCATGCGCCAGTTCGGCAAGGTCGAGATCCCGCAATCCGCCTTCCTGGCGGCGCTCAAGATGGGCGACGGCTGAGCGGACGCCGAGGCCTAGCGCTGCCGCGGACGCGACCGCTCGCTGCGTCGACGGAAGATGGCCAGCAGTACGATGCCGAGCGCGAGGAGGACCGCCCAGGCCCAGCACAGCAGGATCGGCTGCACCACCCAGTCCCACAATGCCGGGTGGATGTGACGCTGGATCGCCGGCTGCAGGAGCTGCAGGCTCGCGGGATGGACCGCGTACCACAGCTCGCCGATGACGATCGGCGCGCCGTGCTGCGTGCCGAGCCAGGCGAGGAGGTCGAAACCGGCGTACAGCACGATGAGATCGCGACCGAGGACGAAGAGGCCGGCGAGCAGCAGAACCGCGCCGAGAAAGCGTCCGATCATCATGGGCCAGGGGGCATGGACAGGGGCCTCGCGCCGGTTGCGACTCGCGGCATAGTAGCATAGTCCCAGCCGGTTGCTTCCGTCTCGCCCCTCCGCTAGTCTCCGCG
>DATAQP010000570.1:0-20331 GCA_036264595.1 Allostellaceae bacterium | reverse complement strand
CAGCGGCAGCATGCCGTAGCCGAAAGCGAGCCGGCCGAGGACGAGGCCGATGATCGGGTAGAGCAGGCAGAGGAAGATGACGTCGCTGCGATTGGCGGCGAAATCGTCGACGCCGCTTTCGAGGGCGGCGCGCAGATCGGCGAGACCGATGCGGCGGATCTCGGGCGGCGCGGCGGAACGGGCCTGCGCCCAATATTCCTCGGGCCGCGCCGTGCCGACGCCGCCGACCGAGGCGCGGGAGCGATTCCACCACCATTCGAACGGGCTTTGAATGTGGCTCGCCATGATCACGCCTCCGTCAGCTCGCGGTTTCGAGCGATCAGGGCGCCACGGCAGACGGGGGACGCCCGACCGGGGCCGCCGTCACGGGCGGGCCCGCGACGAGCGGTACGGGAGAATGTTACCAAGCCGCGGCTTCGGCGGCGAGTCACATGTTTCGGATCGCGCAGGGTGAACATTGCCCTGCCGGCACGCGTTCATGTCCACATCGCAAGAGGTGGAGGAGCGCATGGTCCAGCCGATCCGTATCGCCGGCACTGTCGGCCTCGTGGCGCTCGCCGCCCTTCTCGCCGCCGCGCCGCTGCGCAGCCAGAGCTCGACGGGCATCGCGGCGCAGACCGGCAGCGACGCGCCGGAGGCGCGCGCGCTGCGCGACGCCGGAGGCGCCATGCATGCCGGGATGACGAGCGTGCGGCAGAGCGGCGACGCCGATCGCGATTTCGTCGCCAGCATGATCCCGCACCAGCAGGGCGCAATCGACATGGCGACGGTCGAGCTGCAATTCGGCAAGGACGAGGAGACGCGCCAGCTCGCCGAGCGCATCATCGCCGCGCAGGAGAAGCAGATCGCCGAGATGAACGCCTGGCTGGCCAGGCATCCCGCGCCGCAGTGAGGGGTGATGGCATCGCCGCGCTGCGTCCTTCGAGACGCGCCTGACGGCGCTCCTCAGGATGAGGACGATCTTGATGTGGCAGAAACTTTCCACCTCATCCTGAGGAGCGGTCCTGAGCGTGGCGAAGGGCCGCGTCTCGTCGCTCGAGACGATGAGGGGACGCACGGCGCCCCTACGCGCGGCGCTCCGCCAGCCACACCTCGCCGAACGCGCCGACCGCCACCGCGACGGCGGCGGCATCGATATGGCGGTGCGTCACCATGCGGATGATGTGCTTGCTCCACACCCCGGCGAGGATGCCGCGTGTCTTGAGCGCGGCGACGAGCTCGGCAGCCGAGCGGCCGCCGCCGCGCGTGTCGATCTGCACGATGTTGGTCTCGACGCGAGAGAGATCGACGAGCGAGGGGTCGATGCGATGCAGCCCCGCGGCGAGCTCGCGCGCGCTGGCGTGATCCTCGGCGAGGCGGTCGACCATCGTCTCGAGCGCGACGATGCCGGCGGCGGCGACGACGCCGCCTTGGCGCAGATTGCCGCCGAGCATGCGGCGATAGGCGCGCGCCCGCGCGATGAACTCGCGCGAGCCGGTGAGAACTGCGCCGACCGGCGCGCTCAGCCCCTTGGAGATACAGAACGTCACCGTGTCGCTATGGGCGGCGATCGCGGCGGCGTCGACGCCGAGACGGATCGCCGCGTTGAAGAGCCGCGCGCCGTCGGTGTGGACGGGAATGCCGTGGGCGCGGCCGAGCGCGTGCACCGCCGCCATATGGGCGAGCGGCAGCGCGGCGCCGCCGGCATCGTTATGCGTCGTCTCCATCGAGATGAGGGCGGTGGCGAGACGGTTGGGCAGCAGCGCCGGGGCGATCGCCTCGCCGAGCGCCGCCACATCCATGGCGCCGCTCGTGCCGGCGATGCCGCGATGGAAGAGCCCGGCGAGTCCGGCGATGCCGCCCATCTCGGAGCGCAATATGTGCGAATTCGCCTCGCACAGCACCTCGCCGCCGCGTCCGGTATGGGCGAGCAGGGCGACGAGATTGCCCATCGTGCCGCTCACCAGGAAGAGCCCGGCCGCCTTGCCGGTGCGTGCGGCGGCGAGCTCTTCGAGGCGGATCACCGTCGGATCGCCTTCGCGTCCGTCATCGCCGAGTGGCGCGCGGTGCATGGCATCGAGCATCGCATCGGTCGGCATGGTCACAGTGTCGCTGCGCAGATCGATCGTCATGAGGGGCTTTCACCGTCGTGAGGGAGGCGAGGCGTGAAGGAGGCAAGGACCGTCGCCGGCAGAGTGCCGACATTCTCGCCCCAGCTCAACCCTGACAGCTCAACCATGAGCGGGGCGGCTCGCCACCATCGCAACCACAGCGTCAGGCAGCAGGCCGCGCTTGTGGCGAAGTTGTGTGCGCGGGGCCGCAACCGGAAGGACAGCGCCCGCCTGCCCGTTGGCTGCGCGACCCCTCTATCCGAAGGGCGTCGTGAACCACACGGGAGTAAACAATGACGAAGTTGAAGACGATCGGCGTGATCGGCGCCCTGCTGCTCGGGAGCTCGCCCCTCGCCTTGGCGCAGACCAATTCGACGACTGGCGCGGGCGGCACCAATTCGGGCACGACGATGATGAGCCAGCCCACCTCCCCGCCGCAGGGCGGCTCGCATCCGCCGATGGCGTCGCCGCAGAACGCCCCGGCGAGCCGCGCGGTCACCGGCTCCGGCGCCGCCGCGCCCGGCCCGCACACGGCGCGGATGAGCGATCAGGACGTGAAGAAACGGCTCGAGAGCGCCGGCTACGCGTCGGTCAGCAACATCAAGCCGATGAAGAGCGGCGGCTACACCGCCCGTGCGATGCATGACGGCAAGCGCGTGACCGTCGGTGTCGACGGCAATGGCGAGATCATGGCGAAGTAGCCAGCAAAACCGACCGCCAGGCGCGCCGCTCACCGCAGCGATGCGCGCCTGGCGGCGCAGTGCGGCGCCCAACGAGCGCCTCAACCGCGGAGTTGGCGCCGAACTCCCGGCGCAACTAGCGATATGCCGAACGTGACGGCAATGTGTTGAAATTGCCCGTTCTGGCGCGCGATTTTCACGAATGCGCTACCTGCCTTGTCGGTCCTGCGTCTCCCCGCCATGTGCACGTTACCTCCATGACGGAGGCGTATTCTCCAACAGGAGCTTGGCTATGACGAAATGGACGACGATCGGCGCGGTCGGCGCGCTGCTGCTCGGCGGCTCGACGCTCGCGCTCGCGCAGACCCCGCTCATCACCCCGCCGCCGAGCGGCTCGCATCCCGAGATGGTGGCACCGCAAGCGGCGCCGGATAGCTGGACGGTCGGCGAAGAAGGCAACAATGCCACTGCTAGGGAACCAGCTCCCGTATTCAGCGCGCAGATCGCCCGCGCGGACTGGGCCGAGCAGAACCTGCAAGCGGCGATCAAGCGGCGGATCGAGGCCGCCGGCTATGACTCCCCTCACAGCATCACGCCGAGCTACGACGGCTATACCGCCCGGGCGATGGAGTCCGGCCAGAGCGTCGTGGTCGATGTCGACGGCAACGGCAACGTCCGGCGCGTGGCGAACCAGCACTGACGAAGATTCCGCTATCCGCCGGGGCGCGCCGCTCACAAGAGCGACGCGCCCTGGCGGCGCAGCAGGCGGTTGATGAGAGCGAGCGGCAGGATGGTGACGACGATGAGCACGGTGGCGGCGGCCGAGGCGACGCCGGCGCCGGTGCCCTCGAGCGCCTGGAACATCACGATGGTCATGGTCGACCATTTGCCGCTATAGAGGATGACGGTCGCCGAGAGCTCGGAGGCGACGGTGACGAAGGTCAGCACGGCGCCGCCGACGATGCCGCCGAGCATCAGCGGCACAGTCAGCTTGACGAAGGTCAGGGACGGCGAGACGCCGAGATTGATCGAGGCCTCCTCGAGTGAGGGATCGATCTGGTGCAGGATGGCGCTGCTGGCGCGCACGTTGAAGGGCAGCTTGCGCACGACATAGGCGATGACCAGGATCAGCCAGCCACCGGTGAGGACGAGAAATCCCGCATTGAAGGCGATGACGAGGCCGATGCCGAGCACCGTGCCGGCGACGGCGAAGGGCATCATGGCGACGATGTCGAGGAGCGCGGCGAGCCGCGTGCGCGTGCGCGTCAGCACATAGCCGATCGGCACGCCGAGGAGGACGCCGCCGAACGCGGCGGCGCCGGCGAGGATCAGCGTGTTGGCGAGCGGGCCGGGCGCGCGGGCGAAGAGCTGGATGAAATTGCCGAGGCCGAGCTCCGTCGTGATGACGGGGCCGCGAAAGCGCATGAACGAGATCACCACGACGGCGCAGAACGGCACCAGCGCCAGCGCGACGACGCCCCAGGAGAAGGCGATGGCGGCGACGCGCCAGCGCGGTCCGATTGCGAGCAGCGGCGGCGCCGTGCGCGCCCCGGTGGCGAAGCGCCGGCGTGCGAGATAATGGCGCTGCACCAGGAGGGCGAGCGTCGTGCAGATTATGAGCAGCACGCCGAGCACGCCGGCGGTCGCCGGATTGCCGCCGGTCTCGCCGACGAATTGCTTCCACGCCTCGACGGCGAGAACAGGCATGTCCTCGGCGAGGACGAAAGGCACGCCGAAATTCTCCAGCGTATCCATGAAGACGAGGAGCGCGCCGGCGAGCACCGCCGGCATGACGATCGGCAGGATGACGGTGCGCCAGACACGCCAGCGCGAGGCGCCGAGATTCTGCCCGGCCTCCTCGACGGAGACGTCGACTGCCTTGAAGGCGGCGAGGGTCGGCAGCACGACATAGGGAAAGAGAGTCAGCGTGTAGACGGCGACGAGGCCGGGCGCGCCGTAGAGCGAGTCGAACGGAACGCCGATGGCGCGCAACGCTTGCGTGACGATGCCGGCGCGACCGAAGAGGAGGACGAGCGCATAGGCGCTGACGAAGGACGGCAGGACGAGCGGCAAGGTCGCCAGCGCGAGGAGCAGCGGCTTGCCGGGGATCGCCAGCCGCGCCAGGCAGAAGGCGAGCGGCACGCCGACCATCGTCGTGACGACGGTCGCCGCGGCGCCGATTGCGAGGCTGTTGCCGAGGGCACGCTGATAGAACGGGCGCGCGAGCACGCGCAGATAATTATTCGCGGTGAAATGCGCGCCGCTCGGATCGAGCACGCTCGCCTCGAAGATGCCGAAGAGCGGGTAGAGCAGGAAGAGGGCGAGGAAGCCGAGCGCCAGGACGGTGACGGCACCGGAGAAGCTGGGGGAGAAGCCGGGGCGCCGCATCAGCGCGCGCGGAAGGCGGTGATGCGCGCCGGATCGTAGGCAAGCGCGACGGCGCCGGACTGGCGCACCCAGCCGCTCGGCAGGTCGAGCGCGGCGACGCGCAGGCGAGTGCCCTCGCCGAGACTCATCTCCATGCGAGTGAGCGCGCCGAGGAACTCGACATGCTCAAGCCGCGCGGCGACCAGCGCCCAGCCTTCGGGCGCCGCCGCGCCGGGCGCCACCGGGCGCAGGATCTCGGGGCGCAGCGAGAAGGACAGCGTGTCGCCCATGCGTGCGCCCGGCGCGGCGAGGTGGAAGTCCTGACCGCCGACGGCGACGCGCAGCCACGCGCCGGCGCCGCCGGTCACCGCGCCGTGCAGCAAATTGGTGGTGCCCATGAACTCGGCGACGAAGGGACTCGCCGGGTGGCGATAAATCTCTTCCGGCGCGCCGACCTGCTCGAGCTTGCCGGCGCGCATCACGGCGATGCGGTCGGAGATGGCGAGCGCTTCCTCCTGATCGTGCGTGACGTAGAGCGCAGTGATCTTCAAGGATTGCTGGAGCTGGCGGATCTCGCCGCGCATCTCGACGCGGAGCTGGGCGTCGAGATTGGAGAGCGGCTCGTCGAGCAGCAGCACGGCGGGCTCGATGACGAGGCAGCGGGCGATGGCGACGCGCTGCAGCTGGCCGCCCGAGAGCTGATACGGCCAGCGCTCGCCATGGGCGTCGAGATGGACGAGAGCGAGGGCGCGCGCCACCCGAGCGGTGATGTCCTTGGCCGCCACGCGCCGCGCGCGCAGACCGTAGGCGACGTTGTCGGCGACGGTGAGATTGGGAAAGATCGCGTAGTTCTGGAACACCATGCCGGCGTTGCGCCGGTGCGGCGGCAGCATGTCGATGCGGCGGTCGCCGAAATGGATGGCGCCGCGGTCGAGATCGCAGAACCCGGCGATCATGCGCAGGAGCGTGGTCTTGCCGCAGCCCGACGGGCCGAGCAGGGTGAAGAACTCGCCATTCGCGACGTCGAGCGCGATATCGTCGACGGCGGCGACGGCGCCGAAGGCGCGGCTGACGCCGGCGATGCGGATGGCGGTCATGGGGACATTCTGTCGAAGCCTATATTTGTAGGGGCCGGGCTCTGCCCGGCCCGCGGGCGGGGTAGAACCCCGCCCCTACAAATATCATTTCACCGCGTCTTCTCGACGATCTCCTGGATCTTCGCCATCGTCGCCGGGCGCTTCGCGGTCCAGCTCTCCTCGTCATAGGTGGCGAGCTTGATCGTCGAGAGAGCGGGCATGTTGCCGGGCAGCTTGGTGAAGTCGAGATCCTGGCGCGCCGGGCGGCGGAATGTCTTGGCGAAGATCATCTCGCGCGTGTCCTTGCGGTTGATGAAATCGACGAAGACCTTGGCGCTCTCGGGATTGGGGCCGCCCTTGATGATGCCAACCCCCTCCATGGCAACGACGGTGCCGTCGCTCGGATAGACGGTCTTGATCGGCGCGCCGTTGCTCGCCCAGATATAGCCGGCATATTCGAGCGAGATGCCGAGCGGGTACTCGCCATTGCCGACACCGGAGAAGACGAGCGAGGATTTGTTGAGCACCTTCATGTTGGCGAAGAGCTTCGTCACCTTCTCCCAGGCCGCGTCGTCGTTGCCCCAGAGCTGGGCGAGCAAGGTGACGTTGGTATAGGCCGAGCCGGAATTGGCCGGATCGGTGAAGGCGATCTTGCCCTTCCATTTGGGATCGAGCAGATCGTCCCAGCTCTTCGGCCCCTGCCCCTCGGGCACCAGCTTGGTGTTCTGCAGCAGGACGAGGAGGTGAAGGTTGTTGCCGATCCACAGATCGCCCGGATCGCGGTACTCGACCGGGATGGCGTCGACGTTCTTGGAATGATAGGGCGCGAAGAGCGCGGCGTTGCTCTGCAGCAACGAGCGGCTGATGCCCCAGATGATGTCGCCCTGCGGGCGCTCCTTCTCGGAGGACATGCGCTTGACGAGGACGCCGGAGCCGCCCTCGACCGGCTGGACGGCGATGCCGCTCTCCTTGGTGAAGGCGGTGAAGACGAGCTCGTCGAGCACGCTCTCATTGGCTGAGTAGATCACCACGCTCTTGTCGGCGGCGCGCGCCTCGCCGGCAGTCGCGACGCCGAGCAGCAGCGTCGCCGCGACGACTGCGCAAACGAGCGATGATCGGCCAAGATTCCGCATGTTGTCCTCCCCCTTGTATTGATGTGCGCGAAAGTTAGGCAGAGGCTTCCGGTGGCGTCAAGCCGCCGCGGAGAGCCCCCTGCAAGGCGGCGTCAAGCCGCCGCGGACAGCGCCCGTACAAGCGGCGCGAAAGCGCTGGCCCGGGCCGCCGCTGCCGTCCTATCCTCGCGCCGCGACAGCAGCCGACAGCGACGGGAGACGACGCGATGTTCCGAGTGGCCATCCTCGACGATTATCAGGAGACGGCGCTCCGCCTCGCCGACTGGGCGAGCCTGCATCCGCAAGCCGAGTTCACCGTGTTCAACACCCATATCGCCGATCGCGAGACGCTGGCCAAGCGGCTGCACGATTGCGACGCGATCGTCGCCATGCGCGAGCGCACGCCCTTCCCGGCGGCGCTCCTCGAGCGCCTGCCCAACCTCAAGCTGCTGATCACCGCCGGCATGCGCAATGCCGCCATCGACATCGATGCCGCGGCGTCGCGCGGCGTCACCGTGTGCGGCACCGATATGCTGCCCTATCCGACGGCCGAGCTGACCTGGGGCCTCATCCTCGCCTTCGCCCGCAACATCGCGCGCGAGGACCGCGCCCTGCGCGAAGGATATGGGCGCGAGGGCAAGTGGCAGACGACGATCGGCACCGGGCTCAAGGGCAAGACGCTCGGCCTCGTCGGCCTCGGCAAGCTGGGCGCCCAGGTCGCCGCGGTCGGCAAGGCGTTCGGCATGGCGGCGATCGCCTGGAGCCAGAACCTTACTGAAGAGCATGCCGCCTCGGTGGGGGTGCGACGGGTCGACAAGGCGACGCTGTTCGCCGAGGCCGACGTCATCTCGATCCATCTCGTCCTCGGCGAGCGCACCCGCGCCCTGGTCAAGGCGGAGGATCTCGCCCGCATGAAGAAGACGGCCTTCCTGGTGAACACCTCGCGCTGCCCCATCGTCGAGGAGCCGGCGCTGATCGCGGCGCTCGCAGAGGAGCGTATCGCCGGCGCCGCGATCGACGTCTACGACAACGAGCCGTTGCCCGCGGATCACCGGTTGCGGCGCCTCGGCAACACCGTGCTCACGCCGCATCTCGGCTATGTCACCGTGGAGAATTACCGCCTGGTCTACGGCCAGGCGGTCGAGGCGATCGCCGCCTATCTCGCCGACGCGCCGGTCCGCGTGCTTGCCAAGCCGGGCGGCACGACATGAGCAGGCGCCGTCCTCGCGAGGAGCGAAGGGACGAAGCTGGAATCCGGCCCGGGGAGAACGATCACTTTTTGGTGAGATAGGCCCGAAGCCAGACTCAATTGCCGTGCCAGGTTGCTTCCGTGGTGACCGACGGGGGAGACGGGAGATAAACCGTGCGGCGGCGGGGCGGCCCACCCTGCCCTCTCCCCCGAGGGGAGAGGGTTGCCGATGAACTGGGGCGAAAAAGCTTAGTTTTATAGTTAATCAGATACTTAGCTTGCCGTGATGGTGGCCGCCTCGCGGCCCTTCATGCCTTCGACGACCTGCATGGTGACGCGCTGGCCCTCGGCGAGATCGGCGATGCCGGCACGCTGCAGCACCGAGGCATGGACGAAGACGTCCTTGCCGCCATCGCCAATGGCGATGAAGCCGAAGCCCTTGTCGGGATTGTACCATTTGACGGTGCCGGACATCTCGACGGCGTTCGAGAGGTCGGGCGCGGCACGCTGTGGACGCGGGCCGAGCGGGCCGGGCCGGCGGGCCGGCTGGGCGGCGGCCGCGCTTTCGTCGACTTCGAGCACCTCGGTGACCTGCGGACCCTTCTGGCCCTGGCCGACGCGCGCCTTGACCTTGGCACCGGCGGCGACGCTCTTGCGGCCGGAAGACTCGAGCACGGCGATATGGAGGAAGGCATCGCCCGTCCCGTCGGCAAGCTCGACGAAGCCGAAGCCCTTCTCGGGGTTGAACCATTTGACCACGGCATCAACCACCGGACCGGTCGCCGCCGGGCGCGGCGGACCGCCGAATTGACGGGGCATCTGGAACCCTGGGCCGCTGTCGCGCGCGCCGAAATTGTCGTCATCGAAACCGCGCCGCCGCGGTTCGCGGAAATCCTTGCCTCTGCTCATTGTGTGTGTCGTCTCTCTGGAATAGGGGTTCGTGTCAAAAGCGCTCGCTGGCCGCTAATGTTATTCGCTGCGCCCCTTAGGATCAATCGGCGAAAAATGAGGAGGCGGGAACAAAGCTGCCCTGGAGCCACCCGCACGACCGGTTTCGGCCCCGTTTGGGGCGGCCGACAGTGCGCTCGATTTGGCCCTTCTGCGCCGCGCGCGGAGCCATTATAACCCTGGACTGGCGCGGTCCCCGTAGCTCAGTCGGATAGAGCACAGGATTCCTAATCCTGGGGTCGTGGGTTCGAATCCCGCCGGGGACGCCACCCTTTTACCTAGGCTTTGCGCGGCAGAGCGCTGCCATCTAAGACATAAGTCGTAAGGTGTCCGCCGGCGCTGTGTCAGTAAGTGTGTCAGTTACCGGCAGAATCCTGAGGTCGATGTCAGTTCTTTGCTCCAATCGGTGTATCTACTAGATACGGCGTCGCGGACGAGCGGGGAGCTGCGCTCGGGCGGGCACATCCTTTTTTTCCTGGACGGTCCCGCGATCTCGCGTGAGGACTGGGATAGATGACGCAATCAAGATTGATTAGCTGAAGAAACCGAATTGATCTGCGCTTTCACAGAGGACGCTGCACGCCTACGCGGTGCAGATAGGACGACCCATACTGCCATCGCGACACCTCGAGCATGACCGAGATGCCACCGGCATGCACAAGGACCGAGGCGCGGAAGGGCAAGAGAGAAACGCCAAATCGGTTGACAAAGACAGTGTGGACGCAACCAATAAGAGCAAATAACGCCAACGCGGCATCGCGCAGCATGGCACGGACGGAGCGCCCGGCGGCGAGAAGGCTGCCCGGAGCCCTGACGGTCGGCGCGGCGCGGTTTACGCGCCGGATACTGCGCTCGAAACGCCGCTGGTGCGGCATCTGCTGAAAGGGGATCGCAGAATCGCCGAAGGTCGGGACAAATTGCGCGATTTCCTGTGCCAGTTCTTCGCCCGCACGCCGCCGGTCCGGCATCGCTACCGCACCGGATTCTTCGCCGATGGCAGGAAGCTGATCTGGGAGTACCCCCGGCAGACGCCCGATGGCGACCAGATGGATTTCGTCGAGTCCATGGAGATCGAGAACGGACTCATTCGCCGGCATTGTGTCTATCGGGGCCGGTTCGGCGTCAAGGTGCTCGACGAGAACCACTATTGGCGCTGACGTCGCGCCCTCACTGGCGCCTTCGGTCGCCGAAGGCGGCGAAGGCGGCTTCGTGGCGCAGCATCCCCTTCTCGAGCAGGGCGCGCAGCAGATTGTCGCCGAGCCGGCCGGCGGCGATGAAGGGCTCGACCGGCGTGCCGAGCAGCGCGGCGAGCAGCCCCGCCTGAATCTCGGGCCTGGCAGCGTCGAAGACGGCGCGGCATTTGCCGATCGACAACCCGTCGGCGAGGGCGTGATCGCCGGATTCGGCGACAATCCGCGTCGCGGTGGCGAAGGCGGTGAAGTCGAGAATGCCGGGTAGTAGCCGCTCGCTCCTAGCCACCACCTGGGCGGCGGAAGCGGCATCGAGCTTGCCGCCCTTCTCGCCCCGCGGCAGCTCGGTATAGGCGCGCGCCCGCTTCAGCCGATCGTAGAGCTGGGCGCGCCTTTTCTCCGAGCGCGCCGCCCATTCCGCCGCGGTCGAGAGTGCGCTCGCCGGAAACTCCGCCTCGGCGCCGCTCGGCAGCGCGCAATAGACCGTGCCGCCATCGACATCCTCGACGACGTATCGGGTACCGTCCGCCGCATAGGCGATGTCGCCGGGGCGAAACCTGTCTGCCATCGGGGTCCTCCGCGCGAGCAAACCCAGCTATGGCATGCTGCGCGCTGCTTTTCCACCGCAGCGCCGGCTCAGCCGCACCGAGCCCCTAGCGCGCGACGAGGATCGGCAGCTCGGCATGGGCGAAGGCGTAGCCGGTGACGCCGCCGAGCAGAAATTCCTGCAGCCGGTTCTGCACGTAGCCGCCCATGACGAGAAGGTCGGTGCCCATCTCGCCGGCGTGGCGCAGCAGCGTCGCGCCGACCGGCTCGCTGCCCGCATCGAGCACGTCGGCGCTGGCTTTGATGCCGTGCCAGGCGAGATAATCGACGAGGCGCTCGCCCTCGATCGAGCGCGTTCGCGCGGTCTTCACGGTGAGCGCGGTGACGCTCTCAGCAACCGACAGGAAGGGCAGCGCGGCGGCGACCGCCTGGGCACCGCCGGTGCTGCCGTTCCAGGCAATGGCGACGCGCCCGCCGATGCGCGGCGGCGGGTTGGGCGGCGCCAGCAGCAGCGGCCGCCCGGCGGTCATCAGCGCGGCCCGGCGCACGGCGTTGGGACGCGGATTGTCGCTCGGGCTCTGCGGCCCGACGACGAGGAGATCGGCGAGCCCGCCATCACGCACGATGCGCTCGGCCGGGCGCAGCCCGAGCCAGCGCGCCGAGAGGCCGAGCGAAGCGGGCGAAGCCGGCGCCACCGGCGCCGTCTCGGCCAAGGGCGCGGCGACGGCGAGGCGCGCCGCCTCGAAGCGCCGCGCCGCCTCATGCTCGGCGGCGTCATGATCGGCGAGCAGCGTCGCGACCTCCTCGAAGAGCCCGGGAGGCAGCGTCTCGTCGAGCTTGGGCGGATCGTAGCGCTGATCGAAGCGTAGCAGCGCGGCATCGACATGCGCGCGCTGCTGTTGCGCGGTGGTGAAGGCGACGGCAAGCGCCGCCACGTCGCCCTCGCCGCCGGTCAAGGGAACGAAAATCTTGCGGATCATCTGCCTCTGCCCCGGACGCCGATGTCAGCCTGCCAACCACAAGTCTAGCATGGAACGCGGCGAACTGAATGGCGCGGCTGGCCGGGCGCTGCTAGGCTTTCCCCGCGATGCGGCAGGCGATGCGCGGGCGATGCCGCCGCGGATGGGATGAGCGATGAGCGGTGAAAATATTCAGCGGGTCGGCGTGATCGGGCTCGGCTCGATGGGGATGGGTATGGCGCGCCGTCTCGTCGATGCCGGCTTCGGCGTCGCTGGCTACGATATCCGCGAGGCGGCGAGCGCCGCCCTCGCCGCCGCCGGCGGCATCCAGGCGACGAGCCCGGCGGAGGCGGCGAAGGCGGCCGACATATTGGTCGTGATGGTGGTCAATGCCGCCCAGGTCGATTCTGTGCTGTTCGGCGCCGACGGCGCAATCGCCGCCCTGCCGCGCGGCGCCGTCGTCGTGCTGAGCGCGACCGTGCCGCCGAGCTTTGCCGTCGCCACCGCCTCGCGTCTCGCCGCGAGCGGCCATCTCATGCTCGACGCGCCGGTCAGCGGCGGCGCCGTCGGCGCGCAAAAGGGCACGCTGACGGTGATGGGATCGGGCCCGGAAGAAGGCTTCGCCAAGGCCGAGAGCGCGCTCGCCGCCGTTGCCGGCAAGGTCTATCGGCTGGGCGAGGCGGCCGGGATCGGCTCGACGGTCAAGACGGTGAACCAGCTTCTCGCCGGCATCCATATCGCCGCCGCCGCCGAGGCGATGGCGCTCGGCGTGCGCGCCGGGGCCGATGCCAAGACGCTCTACGAGGTGATCAGCAACAGCGCCGGCGCCTCGTGGATGTTCGGCAACCGCGTGCCGCACATGCTGGCGGGCGACTACACGCCGCTCTCGGCGGTCGACATCTTCGTCAAGGATCTCGGCCTGGTGCTCGATACCGGCCGCGAATTGCGCTTTCCGCTGCCGCTCGCCGGCGCGGCGCACCAGCTCTTCCTGATGGCGGCGGCCGCCGGGCTCGGCCGCGAGGACGATGCTGCCGTTGTCAAGGTCTACGAGACGCTCGCCGGCATCAGCGTCAGCGGCGGCAAGCAGCCGCCATGACCCGGCTCGCCACCGCCACCGCCTGTGGCCTCGGCCTGGCGATCCTGGCGGTGGCGCTCTATGCCTGGCACTCGATGGCGGATAGCGAGCTCGATAGCGACGGCATCATCGCCCTGACCCTCGGCATCGTCGCGACGATCGCGCTCGCCGTCGTGCTGGTCGGGCTGATGTTCTACAGCAATCGCCGCGGCTATGACGACCGCATCGGCCAAGGGCCGACGGACGCGGAGCCGCCCAGTCGCAAGCCGCCGCGGTGACCGGCGAGGTGCGCGGCAGGATATCGCCGCGACTGCGCTGCCTCGCCCTCCTCTTTCTTTCATGCGTCGCGCTGGCAGCGTCGCCGAGCGCGGCGGCGGAACGCCCGGTCGATCTCCTGCTCGTCCTCGCCGTCGACGCCTCGGGCAGCATCGACGCCAGGCGCTTCGAGCTACAGCGCCGCGGCTATGCCGAGGCCTTCGCCAATCCGCGCGTCCTGAAAGCGATCCGCTCGGGTCCGCTGCAGGCCATCGCGGTGACGATGTTCCAATGGACGGGGCCGAGCCTGCAGGCGCGCATCCTCGACTGGACGGTGATCGCCGACGCCGCCTCCGCGGACGGCGTCGCCATCGCTATCGCCACGATGCCGCGCCAGCTCTTCCGCGGCGGCACCTCGTTGAGCGGCGCCATCGATCATGCGCTGCGCCTCTTTCCCGAGAGCCCCTTCGCCGGCGAGCGCAAGGTCATCGACGTGTCGGGCGACGGCGCCAACAATATCGGACGGCCGGCGGCGCCGGCGCGCGATGCGGCGGTCGCCGCCGGAATCGTCATCAACGGGCTGCCGATTCTGGCGCTCGAGCCCAATCTCGACACCTATTACCGCGACAACGTCATCGGCGGGCCGGGCTCCTTCGTCGTCGTCGTCGACAGTTTCGAGAATTTCGGCGATGCCATCCTCGACAAGCTGATCAGCGAGATCGCCGCGGCGCCGGGCGGCGCACGGCGTCAGGCGGCACGGTGACGGCGCGCTCGTCGCGGCGCCCATGTGCTCGGTTTCGGCAAGAGTTGAGCAATCCCGCTAACGCGGGCAAAGCACGACGACTTCCTCATCGCCATTCTTTCCGAAGAGAGCAACGAGGTGGGAATCCGAGGACCTCCCGCCCGAAGCTGGAAGGTCCGCTTTAAAATTAACTTTTAGAATCACTCTAAAGATTAACTTTACAATTATTCTAACCTAAACTACGAATCGTCGTCGCAATGTCCGATCTCGAGGCTGCCCTGACCTCTCGGTACGGTCGGCCGAGACATAGTGAGAAGGAGTTGAGTTCCTATGCGTACGATCATTGCCTTGGGAATGGCTGGCCTGTTGGCCGGTCCAGTCGCAGCCCAAACCCTTCCTATGACGAGGGATACCGGCGTGCCGGTGGGCGACAACCAGAACTCGAAGGTAGCCGGCTCGGAGGGGCCTGTTCTTCTCGAGGATATGAACCTGATCGAGAAGCTGGCGCGCTTCGATCGTGAACGGATTCCGGAACGGGTCGTTCATGCCCGCGGCACCGGAGCTCAGGGCGTCTTCGTCGCCAGCACCGATTTCTCGAAATACACGAGGGCCTCGCTCTTCGCCGCGCCGGGCAAGGAAACCCCTGTTTTCGTGCGGTTCTCGACCGTCATGAACTTCCGCGGCTCGCCCGAGGCCGCGCGCGATCCGCGCGGCTTCGCCGTGAAGTTCTATACGGACCAGGGGAACTGGGATCTGGTCGGCAACAATTTGCCCATCTTCTTCATCCGCGACGCGATCAAGTTCCCTGACTTCGTCCACGCCAACAAGCCGTCACCCGTCACCAACGTACAGGATCCCAATCGCGCGTTCGACTTCTTCTCCGGCGTTCCGGAGTCGACGTTCATGCTGACCCAGCTTTACACCGACACTCACGGCATGCCGGCGAGCTACCGCATGATGGACGGCTTTGGCGTGCATGCGTTCCGGCTGGTCAACGCCGAGGGCGAAGTCATCTTCGGCAAGTTCCATTGGAAGAGCCAGCTCGGCCTGAAGGGGATGACGCTCGAGGAGCAGAAGGCCGCGGACACGAACTACGCGACCAAGGACCTTTACGACAACATCCGGCAGGGCAATTTCCCGAAATGGGACCTCATGGTCCAGCTGCTGACGGCACAGCAGGTGGCGCAGCTGAGCTATGACGGGTTCGACGACACCAAGATCTGGAGCGACGTTCCGGAGGTGAAGGTCGGCACGATGACCTTGAACAAGGTACCGAGCAATTACTTCGCATATACGGAGCAGTCCGCCTTCTGCCCTTGCGTGATGGTGCCGGGGATCGAGCCCTCGCCCGATCGCATGCTGCAGGGCCGTCTGTTTGCCTATACCGATACGCAACGCTACCGCGTCGGGCCGAACTACATGGAGCTGCCGGTAAACCGCCCGCTGGTGCGGGTCGCCAACAACAATATCGACGGCGCGATGCAGCACGGCACGCCTGAGGGCGACGTCAATTATGAGCCGACGACGGTCCCAGGCAATCCTGTCCAGCAGCCTGAGTTCCGCTACAGCCAATATTCGGTAGCCGGCATGACCCAGCAGAAGCCGATCGACAAGCTGGACGATTTCCGCGAAGCGGGCGAATTCTATCGCGCCCTCAGCAAGCATGAACAGGACGATCTGATCAAGAATCTGGCCGCCGATCTCGGCCAGGTAAAGAGTGACCAGATCAAGGAAGCCATGGTCAGCCACTTCTATCGGGCGGACAAGGATTACGGCACGCGGCTGGCGAGGGCCATCGGCGTGGACATCAAATCTGTCGAGAAGATGACGTCAGTCAATTGATGTTGGCGGTGTCGACGAATTTCGGCCGCGAGCCCTGGGCTCGCGGCCCCTCTCCTCCCGTTAAAGGAATGCTGTGATGCGACCTCAAGCAAGGTGCAGCGCTGCCGGGCTTGCGTTTGCGATCGGCCTGAGCCTTGTCGGCTTTCAGGGCGCATCGGCACAAAGCGAGCCCCCGTCTCCCGAGCGTATCAAAGAGCTCTATTTCGATGCTGCGCGAACCGGCCGCGTCGATCTCCTCGATGGTCTGATCAAAGCCGGGATGAATCCCAATGAGCACGATCCTCACGGGTTCACGCCGCTGATCCTCGCCGCATATAATGGTCAGGTGGAAGCGGTCGATTTCCTGATCGCCAAGGGCGCCGCTCCCTGCGCCACCGATCCGAAGGGCAACAATGCCCTGATGGGCGTCGCATTCAAGGGTGACAGCAAAGTGGCGTATCGGCTGCTCACCGAACATTGCGACGTCAACGCCGCGAACAACGTGGGACAGACCGCTCTCATGATGGCCGCTCTTTTCGGCCGGACCGACATCGTCAGGCTGCTGATAGCCCACGGCGCCAACGCCGCATTGAAGGATGACGCAGGCAACACAGCGGTGGGCCTGGCGCGGCAACAAGGCAATTCCGAGATGGCGAACCTCCTCGGCGGAGGGTGACAGCGAGATGAGCAAGTCGAACGCCGGCCACTCAGCGATGGAGATACCGATGACCACGAAGACGCCCGTTCCAGCCAACCCGCTGTTGCCGCCGCCGGAGCACGCCGCCTGGGCCATACCAGGACAGGCAATCGACCCGACTCACTGTCCGGTCGACCACGCGCTTCGCGGCCTCGCACCCAATTATTTGAGTACCACGCCGACCGATCCGTCGCATCTCCCCGACGGGACGATGAACTACGAGGGTTTCTTCCGGCACCAGCTGCATGATCTCCATATGGAGGGCAACTACCGGGTGTTCTGCGATCTCCAACGCCACGCCGGGAATTATCCGCGCGCGACCCACTTCAACGACCGTGGGCAGTCAACGGTGACAGTCTGGTGCTCGAACGACTATCTGGGCATGGGGCAGCATCCGTCCGTGCTGGCGGCGATGCACGAAGCGATCGACCGGTGCGGCGCTGGGGCCGGCGGCACCCGAAACATCTCAGGCACCACTCACTACCATGTGCTGCTGGAGCGGGAGTTGGCTGATCTGCACCACAAGGAAGCGGCCCTGCTATTCACCTCCGGCTACGTATCCAACTGGGCGGCTCTCGGCACGCTCGCGTCCCGCCTGCCGGGCTGCGTCGTCCTCTCCGACGAGGGCAACCATGCTTCGATGATCGAGGGCATCCGGCACAGCCGGGCGGAAAAGCAGATCTTTCGGCACAACGATCCGGAGGATTTGAACCGTAAGCTCGCGTCGTTGAAGCCCGGACGGCCGAAGCTGGTGGCGTTCGAGTCGGTCTATTCGATGGATGGAGACATCGCCCCGATCGCGGAATTCTGCGATGTCGCGGACGCGCATGGCGCGATGACCTATCTCGACGAGGTCCATGCCGTCGGGCTCTATGGTCCGCGCGGCGGCGGAATCGCCGAACGCGACGGGCTCAGCCATCGCCTGACGGTGATCGAGGGCACGCTTGCCAAGGGTTTCGGTGTGGTCGGCGGCTATATCACCGGCAGCACGGCACTGTGCGATTTCGTGCGCAGTTTCGCGTCGGGCTTCATCTTCACCAGCGCGCTGCCGCCGTCGGTCGCCGCCGCCGCGCTCGCGAGCATCCGGCATCTGAAGACGAGTGCCAGCGAGCGCCAGCGTCACCAGGCGGTAGTCGCTTCGCTTCGCCAGCGATTGGACGCGGCTGGACTGCCCCATATGACCAATCCGAGCCACATTGTCCCGTTGATGGTCGGCGACCCCGTACTGTGCAAGCAGATCAGCGACGTGCTGCTCAGCGATTACGGAATCTACGTGCAGCCGATCAACTATCCGACCGTGCCGCGAGGCACCGAGCGTCTGCGCATCACCCCATCACCGCTGCATAACGAGGAGGATATCGACCATCTGGTGCGGGCGCTCTCGGCGATCTGGTCGGAACTCCGGCTCAAGCGCGCGGCGTGAGGTCCGAGACCCTCTGGAGCCCGCCGCGATCGAGCTGCTCGCCCAGCCGGCGCTGCTCGAGCGGCTCTACCGTCCCTTCTGGTACGATCGCCATCGCGAGCACGCGCCCGACGAGCCCTCGACCTTCGCGGCCCCGGTCTTCGAATATGACGGGGCGCTGAAGGCGCGGCTCGCCCTGCTGGAGATCGGCGCCGACTATACCTTGCGCGGCGAGACGATGGATGACGAGGCGGTGGCGGCACTCGCCGCTCTGCGCATCGTCTTCGACCGCCCGGAGCTGCGCGTCGAGCTCGATTTCCAGCCCGGTCAGATCCAGCTCGTCAATAACCGGGCAACCGGCCATGCGCGTACCCATTTCGTCGACGACCAAGCCCCCGAATGGCGCCGGCAACTCATCCGATTGTGGCTGCACGATCGCGGCGGACGCGCCTATCGCGGCTGAATCGCAGGAAAACATCATTATTTAACAAACGCTTACTAAATTTGATCGGACCCCGGCTTGCCAAGTGTCAATTTCGCCATTAGGGTGCCCGCTTAATCAGACGGCGCCTAATGCCGTGTCGCCAACTTAAGGCGGGAGGACTGCGCATGACTAGACAAGACCGCCTGCGCAAGCAGGCCAGACACCAGCGGCTACAGGACGGTAGCGTGATCGAGCACTTGGCCAAGAGTTTTGGCGGCAATAAGCAGAGCCAAGCAGGCCGCCGCATCGATGCCGATGCCGGGCTGAGCGAACAGTTCCACAAGCGGTGGACCGGCGGTTTGCCGCAGTTTTAGACCGCGACGACGAGCGACGCTCGATAGGCCGCCAGCGCCCTGCACCGGCGGCCTTATCTTTCCCAGCCACCCTTTTCAGCCGGTCTTTGCTCAGCTCGGGCAGATATAGCCGGTGCCACCCGGCGCCTTGAAGCAGCCGACCGATTCCGGAAGGATGTGCTTGGGCAGCCAGAGAATGAGGTCGGGGAAGAAGATCGTGGCGGCGATCGTGGCGAAGAAGACGACATAGATCGGCAGGGCCGCCTTGAGGGCATGGCTGAAGCGCACGCCGACGAATTTCGACGACATCAGCAGCGCCAGACCGTAAGGCGGGGTGATCAGGCCGAACGCCAGGGTGACGATGAGCGTCACGCCCATATGGATCGGGTTGATGCTGCCCGCCTCGGTGAGCTGATTGACGATCGGCATGAAGATGACGATGCACGGGATCGGCTCGATGAAATCGCCGACCACGGTGAAGACGGCGACCATGCAAAACATGATGAGGTGGGGATCGTTGCCGGCGATGTCGACGATCCAGCCCGACACCACCATCGGCCCGCGCAGATAGGCCAGCATCCAGCCGAAGGCCGAGGCGGCGCCGATCGTGATCAGCGGCAATGAGAAGATCAGCCCGGCATGGATGAAGTCGCGCGGAATGCTCTTGAAGTGCTTGGGGTTGAGGAACGGCATGACGATGGCGATGATATAGACATTGGCGACGACGCCGGCCTCGGTCGGCGTGAAGAAGCCGGAGAGAATGCCGCCGAGCAGGATCACCGGGATGACCAGCGTCAGCGAAGCATCCTTGGTCGCGCCGGCGAGCTGACCGAAGGTCGCGCGCGGCCGGCGGAATCCGATCGGGCCGAAGAAATAGCAATAGATCATCAGCCCGGCGGCGATCATAAGCGCGGGAGCGAAGCCGGCAAGGAACAGCCCGGCGATCGACACGTTGCCGACCGCACCATAGACCACCGAGGTGATGCTCGGCGGCACCAGGCAGGCGATGGTCGAGGCGGCGGCGATCAAGGCGGCGATGAAGGCCCGGCTGTAGCCTTCCTGCTCCATCGGCGCCGCCATGGTGCGGCTCAGCACCGCGACATCGGCGGAGGTCGAGCCCGACATGTCGGCGAAGAACATGCTGAACACGGTGACGACCTGGGCGAGGCCGCCGCGGATATGGCCGACCAGGGCTTGCGAAAGATTGGCGATGCGGATGACGACGTTCGCCGAGGTCATGAGCTCGCCGACCAGCAGGAAGAACGGCACCGCCATCAGCGCCTCGGAATCGACGCCGTTGAACAGCTGGCCGATGATCGAGGGGAGGCTGATCGGCGTCAGCACCGTGGCCACCAGCACGCCCGCGGTCAGGCTGAATGCTACCGGCACCCCGAGGTAGCCGAGC
>DATAQP010000242.1:0-23505 GCA_036264595.1 Allostellaceae bacterium | reverse complement strand
GAGAGCCGCTGGCCAGTTCTTCGACGAGCCGGCATAAGGCATCGAGGATGAGAGCGCGAGAATGGCCCTTTGCCATAATCTCAAGAAGCCGTTTCTCACCGGCCAGCAACACCTCGCCCCGCTTTCGGTCCTCGATGTCGGTAGTCGTCCCATACCATTTGACGATGTTTCCCAGCTCGTCGTGCAGCGGAACGGCGCGGCTCAGGAACCAGCGATATTCCCCGTCAGCCCGCCGGAAGCGGGCTTCCATCTCGAAAGGTGCCCCAGTCGCCACGGCCGCGCGCCACTCGTCCTCTATCCTTGCACGTTCTTCGGGATGAACCGCGAACAGCCAGCCCCAGTTCCGTCCCTCCTCCAAAGAGAGACCCGTATATGCCAGCCAACGTTGATTAAGGAAATCACGAGAGCCGTCCGGCAGAGCGCTCCACGTCATCGCTGGAATTGCGTCAATAATGGTGCGAAGTTCATTTTCGTTTTGCCGGATCCTTTCTTCCGCCTGCTTTGCAGCGGTGACATCCATGACGGCCCCGACAAACTCGACGCTGCCCCCTTCATTGCCCAAGGCATGAGCCACCATATGGACATGTTTGACGGAACTATCCCGCATCACCAACCGATATTCATGCTCAAAATCCTCCCCATCCTGCGACGCGCGCTCGATCGTCTGCCTCACCAGGGCCGCGTCGTCCCGATGAACCCGTTGGAGAACGAGTTCCATGGTCGGTTTCGTCGTTCGGTCGTATTGGAAGATTCGAAAGGTTTCGTCTGACCAGAGAAGGTCGCCGGTGGAAACCCTCCAGTCGAAGCTTCCCATCTGACTGAGCCGTTGAGCTTCCGCCAAATGCGCCTCGCTTCGCTCCTCAGCACGCCGACGTGCGATGAGAACGCTGCTTGCATTCTGCATGGCCACCGATAGCAGTGACTTGTCCTCGTCATCCTTCGCGGTCACTAGTGACCTCCGATAAGTTCCTCCGCGAGTTTCGTGCCCAGCACACGCGCCTGGATCTTGGCAAAGGCAGTGTCACGGCTCGTGGAAGTGTCATCACTGAACGGCGAGAAACCGCAGTCGTCGGTAGTACCGAGTTGCTCGATCGGTATGTACGCAGACGCTTCAAGTACACGGTCCCGCACTTCTTCCGGGGTCTCAATGTGGGGGTCAGCTGGAGCAGTGACTCCCACGAAGACCCTCTGATCCGGTTTCCGGTATTTGCGAATGATCTTCAACGCGTGCCGGCGGTCCCGCTCACCCGCAAGCGCGACGTAGAAATTTCCTGCCTTCAACTCAAACAAGCTGGGCAGCAACTCCGCGTAATCGACATCCGCGCTGTGCGTCGAATCGAGATCATTCCCCGGGCAGGTATGGACTCCGATGCGCCTGCGCTCTTCTCGTGAGAACCGCGACAGCGCGAGATTGTTGAGGTCAATGAAGCTGTTAAGGAGATGCCCAGAGGGGTCGATCTTCACGGCCAGCCGTCCCTCGGTGAAGTCCACCTGAACCTTATGCGCGCCCTTTTTCAGGCAGCGCCGTATCTCGGTTTCATGCTCGCTCAGCAGATCGTCGATGAATCGCTCGCGCGAATAATCCCGAATGCTCTCGGCTGGGTACATCAGACTCAAGGCCGAAGGCGATATCACCGCCTGCTTGACCGACACGTGCGCGTAGCGCATGGCGGCGTCCAGGTAACAGTCTGCGTACCGCTTGTAACGGAAAGGGCCGCGTGTGAGCCGCGACAAGCGGCGCGTATGACCGTCCGAGAATAGGATTTTGAAACCGTCCGGTGCCGTGTTCGGAAGCCCATGCACGCAGTACGTGCAGAAATTATGATACTTCCTCTGTTCGCCGTCCGTAATGACCGGCGAGCCTGTGGCTTCAAACCGCGCAATGGTGTCTCGAATCGCATCTTCATAGAGAGGCGCGAGGTTGGCATCCTCGCTAACATCCTCACTGTTGCTTTTTGCGATCCTCTCGATGAGATCATCGGGTCTTGGGATACTGCCGATTGGCTCGGTCGGTATGGTTATCGGTGTAAGCTTGGCCATACTCAAGGCTCTCACCAATAATTGATCCAGTTAGACCTCGAGCAGCAGCTGCGGATTGCGCCCGGCACTACCCAATTAGAAAAAGGACTTGGCCACCTCCAGGTAGCAGCTTCCAGACCAATTCAACAGGCGTGCGCGAAGCATACAACCCGGGGCAGGTTATCGGAAGGGGACGGAAAACGCGGGCTCAACCCCCGCCACTTTCACCATCGCCGTAATGGCAGCTCCTGGCGCTTCTGCGACCATCGGCGACAGGTAACGGACGGCCGCTTTCGGCCCGCAAGCAGAAGTTCACGGGCTGCAGTCAGTCCGAATTTATGGGTTCACGGCGTAGACGATAACATCGCGTGCTCGTGGTTTCAAATTAGGACGCTACCGACCCGTTTGCCCAGTTGTCGACGGCCGGGAAAGAGCGTAGCGTTTTTGCCTCAAAGTTGAGGACGCAGCGTGTGGGGACGCCGGCAAGGCCGACCCCGGCGTGTCGAAGGGAGACGCCAAGATGTGTCGAATTTTTGCGACGCAAGACCCAGCCTCCTACGCGCTGGTGGCGCGCGCCCTCCGCCTCAACGGCCATACCACCAGCATCCGCCTCGAGGCGGCGTATTGGGCGATCCTCGATGAGATCGCCGCCAATGAAGGCCTGACCACGCCGCGCTTCATCGGCAAGCTCTATGACGAGGTGCTGGGCTGGCATGGCGAGGTGGCCAATTTCACCTCGATGCTGCGCGTCACCTGCACGCTCTATCTGCGCATGGCGGGACGCGGCGCGCCGGGCAGCGTCGCCGAGCCCGCCGCGACACGACAAAATCACGCTGTAGTAACCTAGTACTGCCCGCGCCGTTCGGCGGCGACCTATGCTTCTCCCCGCTGGACGGCTTGGAGACGGCAAGCGATGGCAGAGCCGGGTGACAACGGGGCTCGCGACGGCCGGGGCGCAATGCCCCTCCGGGCCGCTGCGCGACGGGCGACGCGTCTCGCCTTGGCCGCCATCGCGGCAATCGGCGTGCTGCCATCAGGCGCTTCGCGCGCCGACGATCCGCCCGGCAGCGAACTCTTCACCAACCAGTGCGGCACCTGCCACGTCATCTCGCCAGCGCCGGAGGAGCGCCAGGGACCCAATCTCTATGGCGTGATCGGCCGGCCGGCCGGCAAGCTCAAGGGCTTCAAATACTCGCCTGCTCTGGCGAAGGCGAAATTCACCTGGAGCAAGGACAAGATCGATGTCTGGCTGACCGACACGGCGCGCCTCGTGCCGGGCAGCGTCATGCCCTACCGCCAGGCGGATACGACGATCCGCGCCAGGATCATCGACTATATCGCTGCCGCCGGCGGGGCGGCGAAAACACCGTGACGGGACAGCCATGGCCAGACTGATCCATGCGATGATCCGCGTCCTCGACGAGGCGCGCTCCAAGAGCTTCTATCGCGACGCCTTCGGCCTCGACCGCGAGGAGCGGTTCGCCTTCGACGGCTTCACCCTCGTCTATATCCGGAGCGCCAGCCAGGACATCGAGCTCGAGCTCACCATCAATCACGGGCGCACGGAGCCCTATGCGCAGGGCGAGGCCTATGGGCATCTTGCCTTCGTCGTCGAGGATATCGAGGCCGAGCATCGCCGCATGACCGGGCTCGGCGTCGCCGCGACGCCGATCAAGGAGTTCATGCGCGAGGGCAGCCTCTTCGCGCGCTTCTTCTTCGTCACCGATCCGGACGGCTACAAGATCGAGGTGCTGCAGCGCCACGGGCGGTATCGCTAAGTCCAATCAAATCAAGAACCGAGCGAAGCAAGACAGCGAAAGGGAAGGGAACGATGAGACAGCTCGACAAACGCAGCCGCCTGACCCGGCGGCGCTTCCTCCAGACGACGGGTGTCACCGCGATCGGCGTCAGCGCGCTTGCTACCGGCGGGGTGCTGATCGATCCGCGCGGCGCCTGGGCGATGAGCCTGACGACGCTCAGCCCTGACACGGCGAAGACGCTGGTCCAGGCGGCGCGCGACATCTACCCGCATGACCGCCTTGCCGAATCCTTCTACGCCAAGGCGATCGAGCCCTATGACGCGAAAGCGGCGAAGGACAAGGCGCTCAAGGATCTGCTGACGGACGGCGCCGCCGATCTCGACAAGAAGGCGGCGACGAAAGGCGCCAAGAGCTACGCCGATCTGCCCGGCGAGAAGGATCGCGTCGCCATCCTGACATCGATATCGGCCACGCCGTTCTTCCAGAAGCTGCGCGGCGACCTCATCACCGGGATCTACAACCAGCCGGAGGTGTGGGCGAAGCTCGGCTATGAAGGTCCCTCCGCGGCGAAGGGCGGCTATCTCCATCGCGGGTTCAACGATATCGACTGGCTGCAGGCCTGAGGGAGGGCGCCATGGCAAAATTCGATATGAACGACAGCAGCGTCGTCGTCGTGGTCGGCTCCGGCGCCGGCGGCGGCACGCTCTCCAACGAGCTGGCGCAGCGCGGCGTCAAGGTGGTCTGCCTCGAGGCCGGGCCGCGCACCGAGATCCAGGATTTCGAGAACGACGAATGGAAGATGTTCTCGAAGATCTCATGGCTCGACAAGCGCACGACCTCGGGGAGCTGGCGCGTCGCCAAGGATTTCGCCGGGCTGCCGGCCTGGATCGTCAAATCGGTCGGCGGCTCGACGGTGCATTGGGCGGGCGCCTCGCTGCGCTTCCAGGAGCACGAGTTCACGGCGCGCTCCCATTACGGCGACGTCGCCAACGCCAATCTCCTCGACTGGCCGATCAGCCTCAAGGAAATGGCGCCCTACTACGCCAAGGCCGAGGACAAGATGGGCGTCACCGGGACCAACAACATCCCGCGCCTGCCCGGCAACAACAACTACAAGGTGCTCGCCGCCGGCGCCAAGAAGCTCGGCTACAAGGAGTTCCACAGCGGCAACATGGCGATCAACTCGCAGCCGCGCGACGGGCGCGGCTCGTGCCAGCAGATCGGCTTCTGCTTCCAGGGCTGCAAATCGGGCGCCAAATGGTCGACGCTCTATATCGAGATCCCCAAGGGCGAGGCGACCGGCAGGCTCGAGGTGCGGCCGAACAGCCAGGTGCTCAAGATCGAGCATGACGACAAGGGCAAGGTGACCGGCGTCGTCTATGCCGACAAGGAGGGCAAGCAGTACCACCAGAAGGCGCGCGCCGTGGCGGTCGCCGGCAACTCGATCGAGAGCCCGCGCCTGCTCTTGAACTCCGCCTCGAGCAAGTTCCCCGACGGGCTGGCCAACTCCTCGGGTCAGGTCGGCCGCAACTACATGCGGCACATGACGGGCTCGGTCTACGCCATCTTCGACAGACCGGTGCACATGTATCGCGGCACGACGATGGCCGGCATCGTGCGCGACGAGTCGAAGCACGATCCCAAGCGCGGCTTCGTCGGCGGCTACGAGATGGAGACGCTGTCGCTCGGCCTCCCCTTCATGGCCGCCTTCCTCGAGCCCGGCGCCTGGGGCCGCGACTTCACCTCGGCGATGGACAACTACGAGAACATGGCCGGGATGTGGCTGGTCGGCGAGGACATGCCGCGCGACACCAACCGCATCACCCTGCACGGGAGCGAGAAGGACCAGTTCGGCCTGCCGGTGCCGAACGTCAATGTCGACGATCACGCCAACGATCTCGCGATGCGCGCGCATGGCTACAAGCAGGGCGAGGCGCTCTACCGCGCGGTCGGCGCGACGCGCGTCTTCCACACGCCGCCCTATCCCTCGACGCATAATCTCGGCACCAACCGGATGAGCGCCAAGGCAAGCGACGGCGTGGTCAACAAGCACGGCCAGACGCACGATATCAAGAACCTCTTCGTCTCCGACGGCAGCCAGTTCACGACAGGCGGCGCCGAGAACCCGACCCTGACGATCGTCGCCCTGGCGATCCGCCAGGCCGAGTTCATCAGCGGAGCGATGTCGCGCCGCGAGATCTGACGCGCAAGGCGGCCCGGGCAGCGCCCGGGCCGCCTTGTCTCCGTCGTTGCAAACCGAAGGCGACGCAATCCATTCGCATTAGAGGCGAGATCGTTGCGGCTTCCTCTGGATCGCCGCGTCGCTTCGCTCCTCGCGATGACGGTGATCAGGCGGGGAAATACCGAGAAATCCTAGCCGGCGTTCTTCGCCCGATTTCCCTGATCCCCCCGCAACCGCCGCTTGCGCCGCAAGTCGCTTTGTGTATAGTGCGCGCCCTCGCTCCTTGCCGGGCTTGCCCCGGCTAGACCCGAGCGGCTGAAGTCGAATGTCGACCAGCGTCGGGTCGCGAATATCCATAAGGGGTCACGAAGTATGGCGTTATACGAGACCGTCTTTATTGCGCGCCAGGATATCTCGGCGTCGCAGGTCGAAACCCTCACCGAGACCTTCGCGGCGCTGATCGCCGAAGGCCAGGGCGAGGTCAAGAAGCGGGAATATTGGGGGCTGCGCACCCTCGCCTTCCGCATCAAGAAGAACCGCAAGGGACATTACGTGCTCTTCAACATCGACGCACCGCCGGCAGCGGTCGCCGAGATGGAGCGCAACATGCGCATCAACGAGGACGTGCTGCGCTATCTCACCGTGCGCGTCGACGCGCTCGAGGAAGGCCCCTCGGCGGTCATGCAGTCGCGCGGCAGCCGCGACGACCGGCCGCGCCGCTCCTATGGCGGCGACCGCCGCGACGAGGGCGGCCCGGGCGGCGGCCGCGACCGCGACGAGCCACGCGAGGCACAGGTAGCGACGGAAGGAGCCGAGGCATGAGCGACCATCGTGATTCCGGGCGTGATTCCGGCCGCGAGGGCCGTGACGGCGCACGCGGCGGGGCCGGTGGCGGCTCGCGCCGTCCGTTCTTCCGGCGCCGCAAATCCTGCCCCTTCTCGGGGCCGAGCGCGCCGAAGATCGACTACAAGGACGTCAAGCTGCTGCAGCGCTTCGTCTCCGAGCGCGGCAAGATCGTGCCGAGCCGCATCACCGCGGTCTCGACCAAGAAGCAGCGCGAACTCGCCCAGGCGATCAAGCGCTCGCGCTTCCTCGCCCTCCTGCCCTACGCCCTGAAATAGGCGTCGGGCAGGCGCGACAGCGCTCGACAGCGGAGGACACCATGCCGCTCGCGGCGGCGATCGCCAGCGGGCTGGTTGCGGCACTGCTCTATCTTTCGGTGCTGACCGGCTCGCTGGGCGCCCTCATCCTCGTCTATCTCGTGCAGCTGCCGCTCTTCGCCGCCGGGCTGTCGCTCGGCACGAAGGCGGCGCTGTTCGCGGGCGGCACGGCGACCCTGGTCACCGGGCTGACGAGCGGGACGCTGTCCGGCCTGCTGTTCTTCCTCGTCGAGGCGTTGCCGGCAATGCTGCTGGTCGGCCAGGCCCTGCGCTGGCGCCCGGGCGAGGGCGGCGACGAGAGCGGCGCCGTCGCCTGGTGCCCGCCGGATCGCCTGGTGCTCTGGCTGATCGGCATCGGCGCGGTCGCCCTCGTCGCCGCTTCGCTCTGGCTGAGCTTCACGCCGGACGGATTTCGCGGTGCCGTGCGCGGCTTCCTCGCCGGACAGCTCGACGAGCTGCTCGGCGCCGCCGCCTCGTCCGACGGCCCGGCGAAGCAGAAAGCGCGCAGCGATCTGATCGAGGCGCTGAGCGCCTTCTTCCCGGCGGTCGCGGCGGGCTCGTGGCTGGTCATGACGACGATCAACGGCGTCCTCGCCCAGGGCGCGCTCGCCCGTTTCGGCCTTGCCTTGCGCCCGGCGCCCGACATCGCAGCGCTGATGCTGCCGCGCTGGCCGGCGGCGCTGCTCGCCGGCGCGCTGCTGATCGCTTTCGTCGGCACCGGCGATCTCGCGTATCTCGCCGGCAATCTCGTGCCGGTGCTGGCGATTCCCTATTTCTTTGCCGGCCTCGCCGTGCTGCATGCGGTGGCGCGGCGCTATGCCGGGCGCGTCTTCATCCTCGTTCCCGCCTATCTGACGCTGCTGCTCGGCTGGCCGGTCCTTCTCGTCGCCGCTTGTGGTATGATCGATCAATGGTTCGGCCTGCGGCAGCGCTTTGCCGCATCCCTGCCCCGCCAAGGAGAATAGTCATGGTTGCCGTCGTTCTGCTCGAACGCATCGAAAAACTCGGCCAGATGGGCCAGGTCGTCAACGTCAAGCCGGGCTTCGCCCGCAACTACCTGCTGCCCCAGAAGAAGGCGATGCGGGCGACCAAGGCGAACCTCGCCTATTTCGAGACCCAGCGCGCCCAGCTCGAGGCGAGCAATCTCAGCCGCAAGACCGAGGCGGAAGCGGTCGCCGGCAAGCTCGACGGGCTGCGCGTCGTCGTCATCCGCCAGGCCGGCGAGAGCGGCCAGCTCTACGGCTCGGTGTCGTCGCGCGACATCGCCCAGGCGGTGACCGAAGCCGGCTTCACCGTCGAGCGCCATCAGGTCGTGCTCGAGCACACGATCAAGACACTCGGCCTCCACCCGGTCCGCGTCGCCCTCCATCCGGAAGTCTCGGTCAGCGTCACGGTCAACGTCGCGCAGTCGCCCGAGGAAGCCGAGATGCAGGAGAAAGGCGTCGACCCGCTGCGCCGCGAGTTCGAGCGCGCCGCCGCAGAGGACGCCACGGCTGCCGCGGAGACCGCCGGCGAGGCCAGCGCCTAAGGCGCCAACCCCCCGTTCGAGCTACGGAAAACGCATACCTCCCCCTTGGGGGGAGTGGGTACTTGCGCGTTAGAAAGCCTTGTCGCCTTTAACGTCTGTGGCGATATAGTAAGGGTGCTTACGGTTTCGCAACCGGAGAGAACCCGATGCTGCTGGCGCATCTGCTCGGTCACCTCATCACCATCGGCACGCTCCGCGTCATCGATGCGGACGGCGAGGTCTACGTGTTCTCCGGCGAGGCGGGACCCGAGGTGACGGTCCGGCTGCACGACCGCGCCCTCGGCCGCAAGCTGTTCCTCAATCCGCGGCTCCATGTCGGCGAGGCCTATATGGACGGCACGCTGACCGTCGAGAATGGCGGCACGATCTACGATTTCCTGGATCTTGCCTCGTGGAACATGGAGCGCGCGCCGCTTCATCCGCTGCGCCCCTTCTATGCCGGATTCGGCAAGTTCCTGCGCAGGCTGCAGCAATATAATCCGGTGCACCGGGCGCGCGAGAACGTCGCCCATCACTATGACCTCTCAGAACGGCTTTACGAGCTCTTCCTCGACAAGGACCGGCAATACTCCTGCGCCTATTTCCGCAGCCCCGAGGACGATCTCGATACCGCCCAGCTCAACAAGAAGCGCCATCTCGCCGCCAAGCTGCTGCTCAAGCCGGGCCAGCGCGTCCTCGATATCGGCTCGGGCTGGGGCGGGCTCGCGCTCTATCTCGCGCGCGAGTGCGACGTCGACGTCACCGGGCTGACCCTCTCGGTCGAGCAGCACAAGCTGGCGACCGAGCGCGCCGCCGCCGCCGGCCTCGCCGATCGCGTCCGCTTCCATCTGCGCGACTATCGCGAGGAGAAAAGCACCTACGACCGCATCGTCTCGGTCGGCATGTTCGAGCATGTCGGGATTGTGCATTTCCAGGATTTCTTCGGCACGGTGAAGGGATTGCTCGAAGCGGACGGGGTTGCCGTGATCCATGCGATCGGGCGCGGCGACGGGCCGGGCGTGACCAATCCGTGGATCCGCAAATACATCTTTCCCGGCGGCTATTCGCCGGCCCTCTCCGAGGTGCTTCCGGCGGTCGAGAGATCGGGCCTCTGGGTCACCGATATCGAGATACTGCGCCTGCATTACGCCGAGACGCTGCGCGCCTGGCGGCAGCGCTTCGAGGCCAATCGCGCCGAGATCCGCAAGCTCTATGACGAGCGCTTCTGCCGCATGTGGGAATTCTACCTCGCCGCCTCGGAGGTCACCTTCCGACGTCACGAATACATGGTCTGGCAAATGCAGCTCACGCGCACCGTCGACGCCGTGCCGCTGCAACGCGACTATATCGTCGATTGGGAACGCAGCCATATGACCGAGCATATGACCGAGGCAGGCGCTCAGGCCAACCGCCCGAAACGCACGGTCAGCGCCCCCTAAGCCTGCAATCCGGGCGTCGGCGGATGCGCCGCCTTCAACCGATAGTCCAGATGGCCGCTAATCGAGATGGCCCCTAATCGAGATGACCCCTAATCGAGATGACGGGGCGTCTCCTTGAGCTGGCGCAGCAACCCGCCCTCTTGAGCCGTGCTCGGGCGGTCGCCGGCATAGGCGCGGTCTCCGCTCGGCCGGCGCGGCATCTCGCGTTTCGCCGAGTCGCGCTTGTCGGTATCCCGATCCGATATTCGAGGCTGCTTTTGCTCCACCGTCTCCTCCCGATCTGTCAGGCCTCTCGATCGAGGCACTTCAAATAAAGTGTGGGCAGACCGGCGTGTCGAGACAAGGCCCGAGCGTGTCTATTTTATGAGCCGACCAGACAAGATACTGGTTTCATTTCATTTTTTTCGCTCATTTCCGTCGACCGCCCCTGCCGCACGCCGATCGGTCGACGGCTTCGGCGTAGCGTCCCCATGTTGCACAGCCTGTTGATGGAATAGCCGCTGACCATCGGCGAAACAAAAATGGTAACCTCGCGGTCATGGAAACAGCTCTGTCGAGCGGCAAGGTGACCGTCCTGCGCGAGGGCGATCTCGCGCACTACCGCACCCCGCCGCACAATAACGAGGCCGAGCAGGCGCTGCTCGGCGCCATCCTGGTCAACAATGCGGCCTTTCACCGGGTCGCCGAGTTCCTGCTTCCTGAGTATTTCGCGGATGCCGTGCATGGCCGCATCTTCGCCGCCGCCGGCAAGCTGATCGAGCGCGGCCAGGTCGCCAACCCGGTGACGCTGAAGAACCTGTTCGACCAGGACGGCGCGCTCGCCGAGATCGGCGGCGCCGCCTATCTCGCCCGCCTCGCCGCCTCGGTCGTCACCATCATCAATGCCGAGGATTACGGCCGCACCATCCACGACCTCTATCTGCGCCGCCAGCTCATCACCATCGGCGAGGACGTCGTCAACGACGCCTATCGCCACGATCTCGACCGGCCGGCCGAGCGTCAGATCGAGCAGGCCGAGCAGCATCTCTTCGAGCTTGCCGAGAGCGGCCAGATGGAGGGCGGCTTCCAGCCCTTCCACGCGGCGCTCGCCGATGCCATCGTCATCGCCGAGGCGGCCTTCAAGCGCAGCGGCCAGGTCACCGGCGTCGCCACCGGCTTCATCGACCTCGACGAGAAGCTCGGCGGGCTGCACCCGTCGGATCTCATCATTCTCGCCGCCCGCCCCTCGATGGGCAAGACGTCGCTCGCCACCAACATCGCCTTCAACGCCGCCAAGGCCTATCGCACCGGAAGGGGCGAGGACGGCCGCACGGTCACCGAGGATGGTGCCGTGGTCGGCTTCTTCTCGATGGAAATGTCGGCCGAGCAGCTGGCGACGCGCATCCTTGCCGAGGAGTCAGGCGTGCCCTCCGACCGGATCCGGCGCGGCGATGTCGGCAACCAGGATTTCGAGAAATTCGTCCAGGCGAGCCGGGAGCTCGCCGAGATGCCGCTCTATATCGACGACACCCCCGCGCTGACCATCGCGGCCCTGCGCACGCGCGCACGCCGCCTCAAGCGGCAGAAGGGGCTCGACCTCATCATCGTCGACTATCTGCAGCTCATGCAGGGCAGCCGCGAGGGGCGCGGGGCCGAGAACCGCGTGCAGTAGATCTCGGAGATCACCCGCGGCCTCAAGAGCGTCGCCAAGGAGCTCAACGTTCCAGTCGTTGCGCTGTCGCAGCTCTCTCGCGCGGTCGAAAATCGCGAGGACAAGCGGCCGATGCTCGCCGATTTGCGCGAATCGGGCTCGATCGAGCAGGACGCCGACGTCGTCATGTTCATCTTCCGCGAGGAGTACTATCTCGGCCGCGCCGAGCCGATGCGGCGGCCCGACGAGGCCGACGACAAGTTCAACGACCGCTGCGACCGCTGGGCCAAGGATATCGAGCGCGTCGCCGGCCTCGCCGAGATCATCATCGGCAAGCAGCGCCATGGCCCGATCGGCACGATCAAGATGACCTTCGAGGGCAAGATCACCAAGTTCGGCAATTATATCGGCAACGATCACCTGCCCGATGAGCGATGAGCGGACCGCCTATGCGGTGCTCGATATCGATCTCGACGCGCTCGTCGGCAATTGGCGGGCGCTGCGCGACCGGCTGAGCCCGGGCACGATCTGCGCCGGCATCGTCAAGGCGGATGCCTATGGGCTCGGCATGGCGCGGGTGGCACCTTCCCTCGCCGCCGCCGGCTGCAAGGTCTTCTTCGTCGCCCAGCTCGGCGAGGCGGTGGCGCTGCGGCGTCTGCTGCCGGACGTCGAGATCGCCGTGCTCAACGGCCTGCTGCCCGGCAGCACGTCCGAGTTCATCGCCCATCGTCTGATCCCGGTGCTTAACGATCTCGGCCAGATCGCCGAATGGCGCGCAGCTGGCGGCGGCAATCCGGCGATCATCCATGTCGATACCGGCATGGCACGGCTTGGCCTGCCGGCGGACGAGCTCGCCCGTCTCGCCGCCGATCCCGCCCTGCTCGCCGGGCTTACCGTGCGCGCGGTGATGAGCCATCTCGCTTGCGCCGACGAGGCAGACCATCCGCACAATGCGCGCCAGCTCGCCGCCTTTGCCGCCGCCCGCGCCGTGCTGCCGGGAGCGCCGGCCAGCCTCGCCAATTCGTCGGGCATCTTTCTCGGCCCTGGATATCATTTTGATATCGCTCGACCGGGCGCCGCCGTCTATGGTGTCAATCCGCTGCCCGGCCGCCCCAATCCAATGACGCAAGTTATTCGTCTTAAAGGAAGAATCCTGCAAACCCGCGACGTTGACACAGGCGATTTCGTTGGTTACGGTTCGACCCACCGCCGGGAGGGGCCCGGTCGGATCGCAACCGTGGCAATCGGCTACGCCGATGGCTGGTTGCGATCGCTCAGCAATCGCGGCAGTGTCGCCATCGCCGGCCAGCGAGTTCCGGTGGTCGGTCGCATCTCCATGGATCTCATGACAATCGACGTGACGGGACTCGATCCGCAGGCGGCCAGCCCGGGGAATTTTGCCGATCTGATCGGCCCCGGCAACGATGTCGACACGGTCGCCGCCGCAGCCGGCACGATCGGCTACGAGGTGCTCACCGCGCTCGGCGACCGCTATCATCGCATCTATCGCGGCGGGGCCGCGTGACGATGCAGAGGTCCCTCGCCTCAATCGGCAGCACCTTCCTCGATTTCCTGGCGGCGACCGGCAGCCTCGTCAACTTCGCCCTCCTCGCCTTGTGGTACGGCGTCAGGCCGCCTTACTACCCCCGCCAGTTCCTGCGCCAGATCATCGAGATCGGCTATTACTCGCTGCCGGTGGTCGGCCTTACCGCCCTCTTCACCGGCATGGTGCTGGCGCTGCAGACCTATACCGGCTTCAGCCGCTTCGCCGCCGAGAGCGCCATTCCCAACGTCGTCGTGCTGTCGGTCACGCGCGAGCTCGGCCCCGTCATTGCCGGGCTGATGGTCGCCGGGCGCATCGGCGCCGCCATCGCCGCCGAGATCGGCACGATGCGGGTGACGGACCAGATCGACGCGCTGACCACCCTCTCGACCAACCCCTATCGCTATCTCGTGGCGCCGCGCCTCCTCGCCGGCCTCCTAATGCTGCCGGCGCTCGTGCTGGTCGCCGACATCATCGGCGTCTTCGGCGGCTACCTGGTGAGCTCCTACAAGCTCGGCTTCAACCCGGCCAACTATGTCCAGCGCAGCGTCGACTTCCTGCAGACGGCCGACGTCGCCGCCGGCCTCGCCAAGGCCGCGGTCTTCGGCTTCATCATCGCTCTGATGGGCTGCTACAACGGCTTCCACTCGCGCGGCGGCGCCCAGGGCGTCGGCGCGGCGACGACCTATGCCGTCGTCTCCGCCTCGATCCTCATCCTCGTCTTCGACTACGTGCTGACCGAGGCGTTCTTCGCGCGATGAGCCCGGCTACGCAAACGACCACGCCGAAGATATCCGTCAGGGGCCTGCGCAAATCCTTCGGGCCGAAAGTGGTGCTCGACGGCATCGATCTCGACATCGGCGAGCGCGAGAGCGTCGTCGTCATTGGCGGCTCGGGCACCGGCAAATCAGTGATGCTGAAATGCATCCTCGGCCTCATCCGCCCCGATGCCGGCTCGATCAAGATCGACGGCACGGAGATTACCGACCTCTCGACCGGCGAGCGCGAGCAGCTGATGCGCAAATTCGGCATGCTGTTCCAGGGCGGCGCTCTTTTCGACTCGCTGCCGGTCTGGGAGAACGTCGCCTTCGGCCTCATCATGGGCCGCGGCATGGCCCGCGCCGAGGCGAAGAAGGTGGCGCTGCAGAAGCTCGCCGCGGTCGGGCTCGGCCCGGAGGTCGGCGAGCTGATGCCGGCCGAGCTGTCCGGCGGCATGCAGAAACGCGTCGCTCTCGCCCGTGCCATCGCCGCCGAGCCCGCGATCATTTTCTTCGACGAGCCGACCACCGGGCTCGACCCGATCATGGCCGACGTCATCAACGAGCTGATCGTCAAATGCGTCAAGGAGCTCGGCGCCACCGCCGTGTCGATCACCCACGACATGGCCTCGACGCGCAAGATCGCCGACCGCGTCGCCATGATCTATAACGGCAAGATCATCTGGAACGGCCCCAAGGCCGAGATCGACCATTCCGGCAATGCCCATGTCGACCAGTTCATCCACGGCCGCGCCAGCGGCCCGATCGAGATGCAGGTCCGCGCCTATTGACGATGGGATCCCGTCTCGGACGTATATCGTGCGTCCTTCGAGACGGCGCTTCGCGCCTCCTCAGGATGAGGTCCGTTTTTTGCGCCATAAGCAAAATTTCCTCATCCTGAGGAGACCGCGAAGCGGTCGTCTCGAAGGACGCACGACCGCCATGCTGGCCATACGACAAAGAGCGAGTTAATGGCGCGCGCACAAGCCCGCTTCGTCTGCCAGGAATGCGGCGCCGTGCACGCCAAATGGGTCGGGCGCTGCGAGAGCTGCGGGGCGTGGAACAGCCTGGTCGAGGAGGCGCCGCAAGAGGCGGTGCCGAAAGGGCTCGGCGCCGGCAAGGGCGGGCCCGGCGGCAAGCCGCGCCCGATCGATATCGTCGGGCTGCGCGGTGCCAGCGCCATGCCGCCGCGCCGCACCAGCGGTATCGCCGAGTTCGACCGCGTCTGCGGCGGCGGCCTCGTCGCCGGCTCGGCCCTGCTGGTCGGCGGCGATCCCGGCATCGGCAAATCGACCCTGCTCCTCCAGGTCGTCGCCGCCCTCGCGACGCGCAGCGCCGCCGCCGGCGCGGCGCTCGGCTGTCTCTACATCTCGGGCGAGGAGGCGATCGATCAAGTGCGCATGCGCGCCGAGCGCCTCGCCGTCTCCGGCGCGCCGGTCGAGCTGGCGACGGCGACCAGCATCCGCGACATCGCGGCGACGCTCGACCGCGAGGATCGCCCGCAGATCGTCGTCATCGATTCGATCCAGACCATGTATCTCGACACGCTCGACAGCGCGCCCGGCACGGTGAGCCAGGTGCGCGCCGCGGCGCAGGAGCTCATCCGCCTCGCCAAGCGGCGCGGCTTCACCGTCATCCTGGTCGGCCACGTCACCAAGGAAGGCGTCATCGCCGGACCGCGCGTGCTCGAGCACATGGTCGACACCGTGCTCTATTTCGAGGGCGAGCGCGGTCACCAGTTCCGCATCCTGCGCGCGGTCAAGAACCGCTTTGGCCCGACCGACGAGATCGGCGTCTTCGAGATGACCGATGCCGGCCTCGCCGAGGTGCCCAACCCCTCCGCGCTCTTCCTCGCCGAGCGCAGCCATGACGTGAGCGGCGCCGCCATCTTCGCCGGCATGGAGGCGACGCGGCCGGTTCTGGTCGAGATCCAGGCCCTCGTCGCGCCCTCGCCGCCCGGCACGCCGCGCCGCGCCGTCGTCGGCTGGGACGGCAACCGCCTCGCCATGATCATGGCGGTGCTCGACGCGCGCTGCGGCCTCGCGATCGGCGCCAACGACATCTATCTCAACGTCGCCGGCGGCCTGCGCATCGGCGAGCCGGCCGCCGATCTCGCCGTCGCCGCCGCGCTGATCTCGGCGCTCACCGAGCAGCCGGTGCCGGCGGAATGCGTCGTCTTCGGCGAGATCGGCCTCTCCGGCGAGGTCCGCGCCGTCAGCCAGAGCGACGCGCGCTTGAAGGAGGCCGGCAAGCTCGGCTTCACCAGCGCCCTCATCCCGCCGCGCCGCGGCAAGGGCGGCAAGCCGCCGCGCGAGGGCGGCATCGCGGTGACCGAGATCGCCCATCTCCGCGATCTCGTGGCGCGCTTCATGGAAGGGGCGGCGGCCAAGGGACTGCAGCGGCGCGAGCCGGCGCGGCGCTGACGGGTGGCGGTGTGAATTTCTTCACAACGTCTTTTCCCGCCGTCGCGATAACATTCCGGCTGGATCGCCGCTCCGGCCCGTAGGCGGCGACAATCGATCACGGGAGATAGAGATGTGCACTCGTCGGCATGTTCACACGGTGTGCTGCCTTCTGCCGCCGCATATTCTGCACGCGCTCTCGAAAAACGGCACGGCACAGCAGAAGAAGGACGCGCAGCGCACCCTGACGATCGACGCCAAGGCGCGGGCCAAGCGGACGGCACATAGCAAGCAGCCGCTGGCCGCCCCGGCCGCGACGAAGGCGCTGAAGCGCACCATCTATGACGGCGGCAAGAGCGAGACGCTGCCCGGCCGCCCAGTGCGCGGCGAAGGCGCGGCGCCGAGCAAGGATACCGCGGTGAACCAGGCCTATGAGGGGCTGGGCGCGACGTTCAAATTCTATCTCGAAATCCTCGGCCGCAACTCGATCGACGGCAAGGGTATGGCGATCGACGCCACCGTCCATCACGGCGATCCCTACAGCAACGCGCAGTGGACCGGCACCGAGATGATCTTCGGTGACGGCGACGGCACCACCTTCCGCGGCTTCACCACTGCGCTCGACGTCATCGCCCACGAGCTGTCGCATGGCGTCACCAGGCACGAGGCCAATCTCGCCTATCACGGCGAGTCGGGCGCGCTCTGCGAATCCTTTTCCGACGTGATGGCGTCGCTGGTCAAGCAGTACAAGTTCGGCCACGACGTCAAGAAGGCGGATTGGCTGATCGGCAAGGGCATGCTGGTCCCCTTTCCCGACCAGGCCTTCCGCTCGCTGAAGGTGCCGGGGACGGCCTATGACAACAAGCTGACGCACAAGGACCCGCAGCCGGCGAAGATGAGCGACTTCGTACACACCACCGAGGATGACGGCGGCGTGCACATCAATTCCGGCATCCCCAACCGCGCCTTCTACCTCGTCGCCGAAGCGCTCGGCGGCCATGCCTGGGAGAAGGCCGGGCGGATCTGGTACGACACGATCTGCGATCCCAAGCTCCGCGCGACGGCGACCTTCGTCGAGTTCGCGGCCCGCACCGCCTTCAATGCCAGCAAGCGCTACGGCGGCGGCAGCCACGAGCAGAAGGCGGTGGCCAACGCCTGGAAGGAGGTCGGCGTGACACCGCTTCAATAGCGGCGCCGCGCCCAATCGACCTCACTCGTGGCGATGCATCGCCGAATCCGTCTTGGTGTCGCGCATCGTGAGATAGACGAGGAGCGAGAGCAGGATCATGCCGGCGAGGTACCAGTAGAACCAGGTCTCGTGGCCGAGCTGCTTGAACCACAACGCCACGACAGGCGCGGTGCCGCCGAAGATCGAGACGGTGATCGCATAGGGCACGCCGACGCCGGTGGCGCGGAAGCTGGTCGGGAAGAGCTCCGCCTTCACCACGGCATTGATCGAGGTGTAGCCGGCGACGAAGATCCAGGCCGCCGAGATCAGCAGGAAGGCGGTGACCGGCGACTTGGTTTGCTGCAGCAGGGTGAGCAGCGGCACGGTCAGCAGCGTGCCGGCGACGCCGAAGAAGATCAGCAGCTTCTTGCGGCCGATCTTGTCGGATAGCGCGCCGTAGAGCGGCTGCAGGAAGGTCGCAAAGATCAGCGATCCGGCGATGACATAGGTGGTCTGGCGGTCGTTGAGCCCGACCGACAATTTGACGAAGGTCTGCATATAGGTGGTGAACGTGTAGAAGGCGGCGGTGCCGCCGGCGGTCAGGCCGACGACCAGCGCGACCTCGCGCGGATAGCGCATCAGCCCCTGCCGCAGATTCATCCGCGCCACCGTCTTCTTCGCCTCGACGAACTGGTCGGTCTCGTGCAGCGTGCGGCGCATCACCGCCGAGACGATCGCGAGCAGCGCGCCGATGACGAAGGGGATGCGCCAGCCCCAGGATTTGAGCTCGTCCCCGGTGAAGAAGATGTTCTGCAGCAGCAAGAGGACGAGAATGGCGATGAGCTGGCCGCCGATCAGCGTCACGTACTGGAAGCTCGAGTAGAAGCCGCGGCGCTGCGGATCGGCGACCTCGGTGAGATAGGTGGCGCTGGCGCCGTACTCGCCGCCGAGGCTGAGACCCTGGACGATGCGGGCGAAGGCGAGGAGCGCCGGCGCCCAATAGCCGATCGTGGCAAAGGTCGGCATCACCGCGATGACCAGCGAGCCGAAGCACATCAGGAGGACGGAGACGATGAGCGACAGGCGGCGGCCATGGCGGTCGGCGAGATGACCGAAGAGCCAGCCGCCGAGCGGCCGCACCAGGAAGCCGACGGCGAAGAGGGTCGCCGCGTTGAGCTGCTGGACGACCGGATCGTTCGAGGGAAAGAACGCCGCGGCGAAATAGAGCGCGAAGGCGGCGAAGGCATAGAAATCGTACCATTCGACGAGATTGCCGACCGAGCCGATGAAGATCGCCCGAAGGCGCCGGCGCATATCGGCGAGATCGAGCTCGCCGCCGACCGGCGCCGCGCCGCTGCGTGTCACACTGCTCACCGTTTCCTTCCCTTTCTAATGAAATACCGATTGCAAGACGATATCGCGTCCTTCGAGACGCGGCCTTTGGCCGCTCCTCAGGATGAGGGGGAATTGGGATGGCATTCTGAGATTTCCCTCATCCTGAGGAGGCCGCGCGAGCGGCCGTCTCGAAGGACGCACACTTCGATCCCTACTCGCCCTTGTTGAGCGAGATCGGCGTCAGCTTGTTGTCCCCGAGGCCGTATTTGGCCAGCATCTTGTCATAGGCGCCGCTCGCCTGCAGCCGCTCGATCGCCGCCTTGACGGCGTCGCGAAGCGGGGCCTCGGTCTTGGCGAAAGGCATGCCGACGAGGGATTGCGTGAAGGCCTTGCCGAGCAGCACATAGGTGTTGGGCTCGAGCGACTGGAAATAGGGCAGCGTCTCGTTGCCCTGGACGGCGCCCTGCAGCCGCTCGGTCTTGAGCTGGGTGCGCGCGTCGACTGAGCCTTCGGTGCCGACCACGGTCATCGCCGGCCTTCCCTTGGCGACGCAATTCGCCTTGCTCCAATCCTCCATCTGTCCCGGCCAGTTGGTCGAGCGGCTGGCGCCCACCGACTTGCCGCAGAGATCCTCCGGCGTCTTGATCGTCCCGGCGAGGGCGGTGATGGTGTAGAACTGCGCGCCGGAGGTCATGTAATCGACGAAATCGGCGACGTCGCGCCGCCCTGGTAAATCGCTCATCCCGGCCAGCACGGTGTCGACCCGCCCGGTCTGCAGCGAGGGCAGCATCTGGGCGAAGGCGATCTCCTGCCACTCAACCTTGACGCCGAGCTCCTTGGCTACCGCCTCGCCGAGGTCGATGTCGAAGCCCATCAGCGTGTTGCTCGCCGGGTCCTTGAAGGTGATCGGCGCGTAGTTTGGGTTGGTCGCGATGACGATCTTGCCGGCGTGCTTGATGCGCGCCGGAATGTCCTGGGCGAAGGCGGGAGCGGCAGCGGTGAGCACGAGCGCGGCGGCGAGAAATCTGCTGGTCAACATCGTGGTGTCCTCTTGTTGATTGTGGGGGCCGGGCTTGTCCCGGCTCGCTTCGGTGCGGCGGCGCGACGGGCCGGGGCAAGCCCGGCCCCTACATCCGCAGTTGCAATATCGCGCATCACGGCAGCACCGCCGAGATGAATTCCTTGGTGCGCTGGTGCTGCGGCTGGCTGAGAATCTCCTGCGGCGCGCCCATCTCGACGATGCGGCCGCCATCCATAAAGACGACACGGTTGGCAACTTCGCGGGCGAAGCCGAGCTCGTGGGTGACGACGATCATCGTCATGCGGCTCAGGGCGAGATCGCGCATCACCGCCAGCACCTCGCCGACGAGCTCCGGATCGAGCGCCGAGGTCGGCTCATCGAACAGCATCAGCTTGGGCTGCATGGCGAGGGCGCGGGCGATGGCGACGCGCTGCTGCTGGCCGCCCGAGAGCTCGGCGGGATAGGCGTCGCGCTTGTCGGCGAGGCCGACGCGATCGAGCAGCCCCCGCGCCTGGTCGACCGCCTCGCCGCGCCGGCGCTTCTGCACGGTCACCGGCCCCTCGATGACATTCTCCAGCGCCGTCATGTGGCCGAAGAGGTTGAAGCGCTGGAAGACCATGCCGCTCGACAGGCGCTGGCGGGCGATCTCGCGGTCGCTCAGCGGGTAAAGCGCGTCGCCGACCCGGCGATAGCCGGCGAGCGCGCCGTCGACCCAGATGGCGCCGCCGTCGATGCGCTCGAGCTGGTTGATGCAGCGCAGGAACGTGCTCTTGCCCGAGCCCGAGGGGCCGATGACGCAGAGTATCTCGGCCGGCGCGACTTCGAGCGAGACGTTGTCAAGCGCGTGCAGGGCGCCGAAATATTTGTGCACCTCGACGGCGATGACCATCGGTTCGCCGCTCATGTCTGCCTCGGCAGCGTAGGGCGCGGGCGGCTCGTGCCGGCGCCGCGGGCGAAATGCTTCTCGACGAAGTACTGGCCGACCGACAGCACCGTCACCACGGCGAGATACCAGAAGGCGGCGACGATCAGGAGCTCGATCACCCGCGCATTGGCGAAGTAGATCGTCTGGGCGTTACGCAATATCTCGGCGTATTGGATGACGCTGGCGATCGAGGTCAGCTTGACCATCGAGATCACCTCGTTGCCGATCGGCGGCAGGATGACGCGCATCGCCTGCGGCAGCACGATGCGGCGCAAGGTCACGAGCCGCGTCATGCCGATCGTCTTGGCCGCCTCGCTCTGGCCGGGATCGACCGAGAGGATGCCGCCGCGCACCACCTCGGCCGTATAGGCGCCCTGGTTGATGCCGAGGCCGAGCAGGGTAGCGACGAAGGGCGTCATCACGTCGACGGTGCGGACCATGAAGAGCCCGGGAATGCCGAGACGCGGCAGGATGAGCGCGAGGTTGAACCACAGGAGCAACTGCAATAGCAGCGGCGTGCCGCGGAAGAACCAGATGTAGAACGCCGAGACGCCGCGCAGCACCGGGTTCGCCGACATCACCATGATGGCGAAGAGAATGCCGAGCACGATGCCGAGCGCCATCGCCCAGAACGTCATCGTCACCGTAGTGACGAGGCCCGCGAGGATCGCCGGCGCGGTGAGGAACTGCGCCACCACGTTCCAGGCGATCTGCCCCTCGGCGAAGGCCCTCCCCACCGCGGCGAAAGCGAGAAGGATCAGCGCCGCGGCGAGCCAGCGTCCCCAATGGGGGCGGCGGACATGCTTCAGATGCGCGACGCTGTAGGGTGACGGTGCAATCATCGTCCGCGGGGACCGTCGTAGCGCGCGGCCCAGTCGCGCTGCGCGTCGAGGGTTTGGCGCAGCCGGGCGAGCTGCTCGGCGACGCGCGGCGGCGCCGTGCCGCCATAGCCGGAGCGTGCCGCGACCGCCGCCTCCGGCGTCAGCACGGTGCGGATCTCCGGCAGCAGCCTGGCGTCGATTGCGGCGAGATCGCCGTCCCAGAGCGCATCGAGGGCGATGCCGCGATCCTCGCAGAGCCGCACCAGCGCGCCGGTGATCTCATGCGCCTCGGCGAAGGGAACGCCGCGCCGCGAGAGCCAGTCGGCTACCTCTGTCGCCAGGGTGAAGCCCTCGGTCGACTGGGCGCGCAGCCGCGCGACGTCGACCCGCATGGTGGCGATCATCCCCGCCATCGCCGGCAGCACGGCTTCGAGCGTGTCGACCGCCTCGAAAGCGGCGCGCTTGTCCTCGGCGAGGTCGCGGTTATAGGCGAAGGGCAGGCCCTTGAGCGCGCTGAGCATCGCGGTGAGCGCGCCGATCAGCCTTGCGGCGCGGCCGCGTGCCAGCTCGGCGATATCGGCATTCTTCTTCTGCGGCATGATCGACGAGCCGGTCGAGTAGGCGTCGTCGAGCACGACCCAGCCGAACTGGCGCGACGACCACAGGAAGACCTCCTCGGCGAGGCGCGAGAGATCGACGGCGAGCATGGCGGCGACGAAGAGGAACTCGGCGACATGGTCGCGGCTGCCCACCGCATCGATCGAGTTCTCGCACGGGCCATCATAGCCGAGCTCGGCCGCCGAGAGCTCGGGATGGAGCGCGATCGCCGAGCCGGCCAAGGCGGCGGCGCCGAGCGGCGAGCGCGCGCTGCGCCGGTCCCAGTCGCGCAGCCGGTCGAGATCACGCGCGAAAGCCTGGCCATGGGCGAGGAGCTGATGCGCGAAAGTGACGGGCTGGGCCGGTTGAAGATGGGTGAAGCCAGGCGCCAGCGTCCCGTCATGCGCGGCGGCCTGGCCGATTATGGCGTCCTGCAGCGCCAGCAATTCGAGGGCGAGATGGCGGGAAACGTCGCGCAGATAGAGCTTGAGGTCGTTGGCCGCCTGGTCGTTGCGCGAGCGGCCGGCACGCAATTTTCCGCCGAGCCCGCCGAGGCGCTCGGTGAGCAGGCGCTCGACGAAGGTGTGGACATCCTCGTCCCGCTCGGTCGGCAGCGCCGCGCCGGCGGCGACATCGGCGGCGATGGCACGCAGCGCGGCGGCGATCTCGTTATTCTCCGCTTCGCTCAAGATGCCGGCGCGGACGAGCTCGTTGGCATGCGCCAGCGAGGCGGCGATGTCGTAGGGGACGAGGCGGAAATGGCTGGCATCCGAGCGCGACAGGCGCATCAATTCGGCCGACGGGCCGGTACTAAACCGCCCGCCCCAGAGCAATGCAGGTCTATCCATGAATGCTACTCCCCACCGGCCGGACTTTCGCAGGGAGGCCGCGCCGGGACAATTGAACTGTCGGCCATGGACGAGGAGATTTACCATCACTGTTGGTTAAGGACGTTAGGATCCCGGCACGCCGTATTTCGCGTATTTCGCGGCGATCTCGGGATCGATGCGTTTGGCCTCGGCGAGATCGGCATTGGCACCGGCTTGATCGCCTTTCATGCGTTTCGCGATGCCGCGGCCGTAAAGGGAATGCGCAAGCTTTGGATCGGATGTCATGGCCGTGTTGTAGTCGGCGAGCGCCAAATCAGGATTCCTCATCATGAGGTGCACGAACGCTCGGCTGTCCAGCGTTGCAGCGTCGCCGGCGCGGAGCCGCAGCGACTGATCGCAATCCGCCAG
>DATAQP010000454.1:0-3434 GCA_036264595.1 Allostellaceae bacterium | reverse complement strand
GCGGCGAGCTTCCGCGTTCTCAGCCTCGGCAACACTGCGAGCCAGGCGGTGCAGCTGGTCAGCAAGCTCGTCACCGCCGGCACGCTCTATTTCGGCGCCCAGCTTGTCATCGACGGCAATCTCACCGTCGGCGAGCTCGTCGCCTTCAACATGCTGGCCAGCCGCGTCAGCGCCCCGGTGCTGCGCCTGGCGCAGCTCTGGCAGGATTTCCACCAGGCGCGGCTCTCGGTCGCCCGCCTCGGCGATATCCTCAATACCGTGCCCGAGCCGCAAATGAACCCGGCGCGTGCTGCGCTGCCCGCCATTCGCGGCGACATTGTCTTCGAGCATGTCACCTTCCGCTACCGGATCGACGGGCCGGAGGTGCTTCACGATGTCAACCTCGCTGTGCCGGCCGGCCAGGTCGTCGGCATCGTCGGGCCCTCGGGCTCGGGCAAGTCGACCCTCGCCAAGCTGATCCAGCGCCTCTACGTGCCGGAGAGCGGCCGCGTCCTCATCGACGGCGCCGATCTTGCGATGGTCGATCCGGCCTGGCTGCGCCGCCAGGTCGGCATCGTCCTGCAGGAGAACGTGCTCTTCAACCGCTCGGTGCGCGACAACATCGCCCTCGCCGATCCGGCGATGGCGATCGAACGCGTCATGGCGGCGGCCGCACTTGCCGGCGCGCACGAGTTCATCCTCGAGCTGCCCCAGGGCTACGACACGTTGGTCGGCGAGCGCGGCAGCTCGCTGTCGGGCGGCCAACGCCAGCGCATCGCCATCGCCCGCGCCCTCGTCATGAACCCGCGCATCCTCATCTTCGATGAGGCGACCTCGGCACTCGACTACGAGAGCGAGCGCGTCGTCCAGCAGAACATGCGGCAGATCGCTCGCGGTCGCACCGTCTTCGTCATTGCCCACCGCCTCTCGACGGTGCGCCGCGCCGATCGTCTCATCACCATCGAGCGCGGCCGCATCGTGGAGGACGGCACGCATGACGAGCTGATCGTCAAGGGTGGTCGCTACGCGATGCTGGACCGCATGCAGGCCGGGCTTCATGAAGCCAGCTGACGGGAACATCCTGCCGCTTCCGCTGCCGCGCGCGCTCGCCCGGCGACGCGCGCACGAGCTCGCCTTCCTTCCGGCGGCGCTCGAGATCACCGAGACGCCGGCCTCGCCCGCCGCGCGCGCGATCGGCGGCACCATCATTGCCTTCTTCGTCCTGGCGCTCGCCTGGTCCTTCTGGGGCAAGGTCGACATCGTCGCCACCGCCCAGGGCAAGATCATTCCGACCGGGCGGACCAAGGTCATACAACCCCTCGAGATCGGCGTCGTCCATGCCATCCGCGTCGAGGAGGGGCAGAGCGTGCGCGCTGGCGACGTCCTCATCGAGCTCGACCCGACGACGAGCAAGGCCGAGCGCGAGCACTTGGCGAGCGACCTCGTCTCCGCGCAGCTCGACATCGCGCGGCTGCGCGCGGCGCTCAATCAGGCCGACGATCTGCTCGCCGCGTTCGACCCGCCCGCGGGGGCGAGCCCGGCCCTCATTGCCCTCCACCGTCAATTCCTCCTCAATCAGACCGCCGAGCAGCGCGCGAAGCTTGCCGCGCTCGACCGCCAGCAGGCGCAGCGCGAGGCCGAGCGCGCCACCGTCGCGGCGACGATCGGCAAGCTCGAGGCGACGATCCCGGTACTGCGTCAGCGCGTCGAGGTGCGCAAATACCTCACCGATCGCGAATACGGCTCCAAGATCATCTATCTTGAGGTGCTGCAGGATCTGCTCGAGCACGAGCACGAGCTCGTCGTCCAGAAGAGCCACTACAACGAGACCGAGGCCGCGGTGGCGGCGATCGCCGAGACGCGCAAGCAGACCGCGTCCGAATATCAGCGCACGCTCTTCGGCGAGTTGGCGAGCGCCGAGCAGAAGGCGGCCGGCTTGGCGCAGGATCTCGTCAAGGCCGAGCAGCGCAGCGCCCTCCAGGTGCTGACCGCGCCGGTCGACGGCGTCGTCCAGCAGCTTCAGGTGGCGACGATCGGCGGCGTCGTGACGCCGGCCGAGCAGCTCATGGTCGTCGTTCCCGCCGAGAGCCACCTTGAGATCGAGGCGATGGTGCAGAACAAGGATATCGGCTTCGTCGCCGCCGGCCAGAAGGCCGAGATCAAGATCGACACCTTCAACTACACCAAATACGGGCTCCTGCACGGCACGGTGCTGACGGTGTCGCGGGATTCCATCGCGCGCGACAAGCCGGTCGCCGACAAGGAAAAGCCGCCCTCCGCCAGCAATGTCGGAAATAGCCAACCGCAGGGGCAGGAGCTGGTTTACGCTGCCCGCATTTCGCTCGACAAGACGCAGATGGCGGTCGAGGACCGGCTGATCAATCTCGGCCCCGGCATGGCAGTGACAGCGGAGATCAAGACCGGCCAGCGCCGGCTGATCGATTACATATTGTCGCCGATCCTGCGCTACCGGCAGGAAAGCCTGCGCGAGCGGTGAGCGATCGAGTCGAAAACGGTCGCGAGCTCTCGGCGACCGCAGTGTCCGATTAGGCGCGAAGCTGCGTTGTCATGCGGACGCCAACTCTTCCGCAGTCAAATGAAGAGCGACCATATCCCACGCCAACGGCTCCAGGTGGCCTCGAATCCTGCCGATCGGTACAAGCGAGTCGCATGTTCATCGGAAGTCTGGAATTCTATAGGGAGCATGCAGATGGGGAGTCGCGCGCTTGTGGAATAAGCTATGCGCGAATTCGCACTCTCCATTATCTTGATGTGACAAAACGCCGCATCGGCGTAGATTACGGTGAGAAAAAGGCTCGCTGAAGACGTCACAGAGGAGGCAGGTCGCCATGTCGTACAGGAAACCTTCGAATTCAGACCATCCCAAGGTACACGAGGCCTTTGAACTGTTGAAAGCGGGGCGCATGGACCGGCGCGAGTTTGTTCGGGTCGCCGCCCTGCTTGGAACGTCTGCCGCAGCCGCCTATGCGCTGGTCGGCCTACCCGATCCGGCCTTCGCCGCCACGAGCCTGCCGTTTGGCGCGGACGATCCCAAGGCAAAGACGGGGGGCATCCTCAAGTTCGCCATGCAGGTCCAGAAGATGGAGGATCCAGCGAACTACTCATGGGTGCAGATGTCGAACCAGACGCGCCATACGCTTGAATATCTGGCGATGACGGGCCCCGACAACATTACCCGGCCGATGCTGGCGGAGAGCTGGACTGCCACGGAAGATCTCAAGACGTGGACCTTCAGCTTGCGCAAGGGCGTCATGTGGCACAATGGCGAGGAACTGATCGCCGACCACATCGCCTGGAACGTCAATCGCTGGCTCGACCCGAAGACCGCCTCCTCCAATGTCGGGCTCTCGACCTTCACGGCGATGATCGAGGAGACGCCGGAAAAGGATGCCAAGGGGGCCCCCATCAATCGGATGATCAAGGGCTCGGTCGAG
>DATAQP010000404.1:0-2390 GCA_036264595.1 Allostellaceae bacterium | reverse complement strand
GACCCACCCCCTCCAGTGCCGGTTTCGTGTGGAAGGAACGCCCAAGGGAGACTACGCCGAAACGCTACACCAATCCCGGGAGAATACTTTATTCGCGATTGTGTCTCCTCTAAAACTTTCCGGGAGAATGCGGCCGGGCTTTTCACACGTAAAAGCCCGCCTCAGCGGATCGTTATCTCGGCGCGGCGGTTGAGCGGCTCCGGTATGCTGGGCTTGTTGGGCACCAGCGGCTGGTTGGCGCCGAAATAGGCGATGTCGATGATTTCGGGCGGAATGCCGGCCGCTACCAGCGCGCTGCGCACGGTTTCGGCGCGGCGCAGCGACAGCGGCAGGTTTTCCCCGGCGTTATGGCCGATAGCGTCGGTATGACCGACCACGCTGATGTCGACGGGGGAAGATGCCTTGGCGGCCGCGATCGCGGTGTCGAGCACGGCACGGCCAGCGGCGTCGAGCCTGGCCTGCGCGTTCGCGAAGAAGACGCGAAACACTTGGGGCGCCGGCGGCGTCGCGGCGAGCGTGCCGGCAAATTCCCTGTCGACCTGCTCTTGCGTGGCGACCGAGATGGCGCCCGGCGCCTGTCCCGGGTTGGTCTCGACGACGGCGAACGGACGGTCGAGCTCGGCCGTCCGACCATCGCCGCTGATGATCGCCTTGCCGACGGCGCCGTTCTCGTCGGGTATCAGCACGACCACGTTGCGTGGCAGGCCGCAGGCGGCCAGCAGGAGCAGGAGGGCGAGCCCTGTAACTCGCCGCGCGAGGCGGGCGATCATGGCTGCTTCTCGGCGCGGATCAGCAGGCGCGTGCCGCGCACTGCGATCGTCGAAGCAGGCGTTTCGATCGACATCGCATCGGGGGCCAACGTCGCCGTCAGGCCCGACAGATATTGCAGCGTCCCGTAGCCGAGACGGAGGACGAAGCCGTATTTCTTCTCGGCCGGCAGGAAGACGAAGCGCGCGAGATCGAGACGACTGCTCGGACCGAGCGTGATCCGCGTATTGTCGCGGAACGTGATGCCGATCTGACCGTCGGGACCGGTCTCGATCCGGTCTTTCTCGTGGATCGGCATGGCGATGCTGAGCGCCCGCGCCGCGCTGCTGCCGGCCGATACCACCGTCGCCGTGCCGGCGAGCATCTTGACATATCCGATCGTCCCGGTATCCGCCTGCGCGGAAGCCGACCGAAGGGCAGCGAGCAGCAGCAGAAGCAGCGCTTGCCGGGCTCTCACGGCGTCTCCTTCGCCGCGACGACGCGATTGGGCGGAAACCAGAGAAGCGCTTCGGTGCCGACGCCGACCGCGCTTTTCAGGGTCAACCTGCCACCATGCAGCTCGACCATCGATTTGGTCAGCGGCAGGCCGATGCCGATGCCCGGTGCCTGCGCCAATGCCGACGAGCGCAGACGGCCGAACGGCTCCATTGCGTAGGGGATGTCGGCGGCGGCGATGCCGACGCCGGTATCGCGGACGGCGATGACGAAGCTGCCGCCGTCGCAGATCCCTGCGCGGACGACGATCTCGCCGGCAGGCGGCGAGTATTTGATGGCGTTGGACAGCAGGTTGATCAGCATCTGCTTGACCATCCGCGCATCCGCTCGCAGCCGGGGAAGCGGCGTCGCGAGCTCGGTCGTGATGCGGATCTCGCTGCCACGGCTCGCCGGCGTCATGCGCGTGCACTCCGCAATCAGCACCACCACGTCGACCCTGTCCTCCGCCGGCTCCTTGCCGCCGAGATCTATGACGGCGAGATCGAGAATGTCGCTGATGATGGCGTGGAGATGCTCCGCCGTCTTGTGAATGCCGCGCGCATAGTCGGCATATCTCCCAGAGAGCGGGCCGAGCAGCTGGTTCGCCATGATCTCCGAGAAGCCCAATATGGCGGTCAGCGGCGTGCGCAATTCGTGATTGGCATTGGCGAGGAATTCCGTCTTGGTGCGGTCCGCCGCCTCTGCCTTCAGCAAGGCGACGGCGAGCTGCTGCTCGCGCCGTCGCCTCGCCTGCACCTCGTCGCCGATCCGGAAGACGAGCGCGACGAGCGTCGCCACGACGAGTGCCGCGAGCGGAAACGTCCAGTCGAGAAGCAGCCCGACGGTTTGGAAGGCGACCAGCGAGCCGAGAATCGCGGCGAGGGCGATGGTGCCGAACAGGATGCCATAGGCATGGTCCGACACGCGGCCCAGCAGCAGCAAGGCAGCCGCCGCGAGCGACACGGCAAGCAACACCTCCGCGGCTTTGGCCAGCGCCGGCCGCCACAGCACATCGCCTTCCATCATGCTGTCGATGAGCTGTGCCTGGACGCCGACGGCAGACTCGGCATGGTGCAGCGGGGTGACGGTGGCGTCGCCCACCCCCGGCGCGCCGACCCCGATCAGCACGATCCGATCGCGAAACACGG
>DATAQP010000230.1:0-4208 GCA_036264595.1 Allostellaceae bacterium | reverse complement strand
GCCAGACGGTCGGCCGATCCCTAAGATGGATGTCGCGGAGATAACACGCAATGCTTGCGATGGAATTAAGCCCGCTGGGCAAGCCTGCCATGCGCCTGAGCGGGGCTTTAGTAAATCGTCGCGGCTTCCGTCGCGGCGACGATGAGAAGCAGCGCGACGACAAGCCTCAACCGACGCATCCCCCGCTCCGCCATTCTTGTCGGTGTTGACCACTCTGCGCTGCCGCTGCGCGGCCCGCAACAGCCGGTTGCGCGGAGCGCAGGCCGGAGGCTAAAGAAGGTGGACCGGGCGCGCCGTCGCCGCACAGCATCACCGCGAAACCAGCATATGAGACCACGCGACGTCCTGCTCGCCCTCGTCGTCATGGCGGTGTGGGCGCTCAACTTTCCGATCTCCAAGCTCGGCTTCCACGATTTCCCGCCGATTCTCTTCATGGCGCTGCGCTTCGCCGTGGTCGCGCTGCTGCTCTGCCCGTTCTTCCGTCCGCCACGCGCCAAGCTGACGCAGATCGTGCTCGTCTCGGTGACGCTCGGCACCTTCCACTTCGCCTTCATGTTCTCCGGCCTGGCGCGCACCGATTCGGCGACCGCCGCCCTGCTGGTGCAGAGCCAAGTGCCGTTTGCCGCCCTGCTCGCTGCGCTCTTCTTCAAAGACCGCCTCACCGTGCGCATCGTCCTCGGCATGGCGATCGCCGTCATCGGCGTGACGCTCATCGCCGGCGAGCCGCGCTTCGGCAGCGATCCCTGGCCGGTGGCGATGATCCTCGCCGCCTCCTTCGCCTGGGCGGTCGCCAATATCCAGTTCAAGCAGATCGGCGCCATCGACGGCTTCGCGCTGACCGGCTGGATGGCCTTCTTCGCCTGCCCGCAGCTCGTCATCCTCTCGCTGCTCCTCGAGGATCACCATCTCGCGGCGATCGCCGAGGCCGGCTGGCATGGCTGGGGCGCCATCGCCTATGGCGTCATCGTCATCACCATCATCAGCTACGGTCTGTGGTATCCCTTGATGCGCAAATACGCGGTGAACCAGGTCGTGCCCTATACCTTGCTCATTCCGGCGCTGACCGTCGGCGCCAGCTATCTCATTCTCGGCGACCGGCTGGACTGGCAATCGGCGATCGGCGGCGCGACGACGATCATCGGCGTCGCCATCATCGTTCTGCGCCGCCTGCCCGCGGCCGCACGCTGAGGACGCGATGACGATGCGCAGCCGCCTGTCGCCCAATCACGAGCCGCGCCCGTCGCCCGGCCGCATCGATCTCCTCATCCTGCACTACACCGGGATGACGAGCGCCGAGGAAGCGCTCGACCGGCTCTGCGATCCCGCTGCCGAGGTCAGCGCCCATTATCTCGTCGACGAGGACGGCACGGTTTGGCGGCTCGTCGACGAGAACAGGCGGGCCTGGCATGCCGGGCGCGGCTTCTGGGCCGGCGCCACCAACATCAATGACCGCTCGATCGGCATCGAGCTCGTCAATCCCGGCCACGAGCACGGCTATCGCCCCTTCCCCGAGCTGCAGATCACCGCCCTCGAGACGCTCGCCCACGACATCCTGGCGCGCCATCCGATCGCCCCCGAGCGCGTCCTCGGCCACTCCGACATCGCGCCCGGGCGCAAGGCGGATCCCGGCGAGCTCTTCCCCTGGGAGCGTCTCGCCGGCGCCGGCATCGGCCTGTGGCCGGATTTCGCGGAGGAGAGCGGTGTCGACGGCACCGTCGACATTCTGGCGGCACAGCGGAGCCTCGCCCGCATCGGCTACGATGCGCGCGCGAGCGGGCGGCTCGACGGCGCGACGCAGGCGATCCTCACCGCCTTCCAGCGCCATTGGCGGCCCGCGAGTTGCAGCGGCGCGCTCGACGCCGAGACGGCGCAACGCATCGCTCTGTGCGCCAAAACAGCGGCGCCGCCTCCTTAGATTTGACAATTTCCTGGGCTAACACCTTATAAGGTCGTGCCAGACGGCCGGATGACCGCTTTTCGCCAGGCGCTGACGCCTCTGGCGGCGAGAGGAAAGTCCGGGCTCCACGGAAATACGGTGCCGGGTAACGCCCGGCGAGGGTGACCTCAGGGAAAGTGCCACAGAAAGCAAACCGCCAAACCCGCGAGCCCTCGCTTGGGCCCGCGGGCGGCAAGGGTGAAAGGGTGCGGTAAGAGCGCACCGCGGCGCCGGCAACGGCGCTGGCAGGGTAAACCCCACCGGGAGCAAGACCAAATAGGGGTGGCGGATCGGCTGGCAGGGCAACCTGCTGGTGCGGTCAGGCGGATTTCCGCGTTGCCATCCGGGTCGGTCGCGCGAGGCGTTCGGCAACGGACGTCCCAGATGAATGGTCATCCCCCGCGCGAGCGGGGACAGAACCCGGCTTACAGGCCGTCTGGCACCCCACCCGCGCAGGGCATCGCAATGAGGCGGTGCAATGAATCTGTCTGGAACGGATCAGGAACAAATCCCGTGGACTCACTTCATTCAGCCTTTTCTGGACTCGCCCGGCGACGATTGGACCGTCGGCGGCGCGACTACAGCAGGTCGTCGAGATCGACTGTCGCGATCACTGTATTAACCCTTTCTTTACTAGGAAAATCCATTGACGCCCATATAGACCCATGATATCCCATGAGTTCCCATCGAGAGGCTGTCGCCGCCTTTGCGGACGGCAGCTGTCCCGGTTCAGGCGCGGCGGGATGACGGTGGGATGGCGGTGGGGAGCTATTGGTGGCGTTGTTTCTGTCCACATTCGTGAACAAAGTGGACCGCAAGGGGCGGGTGTCCGTTCCTGCGAGCTTTCGCGCCGCCCTCGCCGGGCAGAGCTTCGCCGGCATCGTCGCCTTCCGCTCGTTCAAGAATTCCGCCATCGAGGGCAGCGGCATCGACCGTCTCGAGGAGATGAGCGCCCGGCTCGACGCCCTCGATCAGTTCTCCGAGGAGAGCGAGAGCCTGTCCTCGATCTTCGCCGACGCCCAGCAACTCGCTTTCGACGCCGAGGGCCGCATCGTCCTGCCGCAAATCCTTGCCGAGCATGCCGGGATTACCGAGACCGCCGCCTTCGTCGGGCTTGGCCGCACCTTCCAGATCTGGGAGCCCGAGACGCACAAGGCGCATCAGGAGGCGCTGCGCGAGCGCGCCCGACGCCAGGGCACGACATTGCCCGGGACGCGTGTCCTGACCCCCGCGCCGGGAGCCGCGCGATGACCGACCAGGCGCCTGCTCCCCAACTTCACGCCCCGGTGCTGCTCGCCGAGACCATGGCGGCGCTGGCGCCGCATGACGACGGCATCTATGTCGATGGCACCTTCGGACGCGGTGGCTATACCGCGGCCCTGCTCGACCGCGCGCGCTGCCGCGTCTTCGCCATCGACCGCGATCCCGCGGCGATCGCCAGCGGCACCGATCTGGCGCGCCGCGCCGCTGGCCGGCTGACGCTGATCGAGGGGCGCTACAGCGAGATGGAGAAGCTGCTCGGCGCCGCCGGCATCGCCGCCGTCGCCGGCATCGCCCTCGATCTCGGCCCCTCCTCGCCGCAGCTCGACGATCCCGCGCGCGGCTTCTCCTTCCGCGCCGACGGGCCGCTCGACATGCGCATGGCGCGCCACGGCACGACTGCCGCCGAGCTGGTCAACACGCTGCCCGAGGCGGCGCTGGCCGACATCATCTTCCTCTACGGCGAGGAGCGCTTCTCGCGGCGCATCGCCCGCGCCGTGCTTGCCGCGCGCGCCACCGCGCCGATCGAGCGCACCGGCGAGCTTGCCGCCATCGTCCGCAAGGTGGTGCCGGCGCAGCCCGGCGGCATCGACCCGGCGACCCGCACCTTCCAGGCGCTGCGCATCGCCGTCAACGACGAGCTCGGCGAGCTCGAGCGCGGCCTTGGTGCCGCCGAGCGGCTGCTCGCGCCGGGCGGGCGGCTCGCCGTCATCTCCTTCCATTCGCTGGAGGATCGCCGCGTCAAGGCGTTCCTGCGCCAGCGCAGCGCGACGGCGCCGCGCGCCTCGCGCCACCTGCCGGCCGCCGGCAGCGCACCGGCGGCGAGCTTCGAGCTCCTGACCCGCAAACCGATCCGCCCCGGCGAGGCGGAGATCGCGCGCAATCCACGCGCCCGCTCGGCCCGCCTGCGCGCCGCCGAGCGCACCGCGGCCCCGCCCTTCCCGGCGGACCCGGTGGCGCGCGCCGGCAGGAGGGACGCCGCATGATCCGCCTCGGCACCGTGCTCTGGCTC
>DATAQP010000362.1:0-6243 GCA_036264595.1 Allostellaceae bacterium | reverse complement strand
CCGGCGAGGGCGCCGGCGCCAAGGCTGAGAAGATAGGCGTAATCGGATTGGTGCCCGGTCCATTTGTCATAGGCGAAGGTGGCGGCGAGGGCGCCGGCGCCAGCGGTAGTGGCGGCGATCAGCCGGCTGCCGAGCGCGACGCTGTAGGGTACCGGGGCGAGCGCGCCGCCGGCGAGGGGCACGGTGCCGAGCGGTGCCGCCAGCACGTTGAAGGCGACAACGGCGACGACGGCGCCGGCGCCGATGGCGAGCAGCCGGCGATCGACCGGCCAGTCGTCGCGCGCGGCAACCATGTGCAGCATCTCGGGCGGCGCCGTTCCGTCATTGATGGCCAGGGTGGCGCCGGCGGTCGGGCTCGCGGCCGGCAGGGTCTGCGCCCCCGCCGCCGCGGGGTTCAATGCGGCAGCGCCGAAGAACGCGCCGGCGAGCAGCGCCGCGAGGGGTCGTTGCATTATGGCAGTCCTCACTTCGCAGTCCTCACTTCGACGTGTAGACGTAATCGGCGATCAAACCGCCGATGACGGCGCTCGTCGCCGCGTAGACGCGGCTCATCGCGACCGACATCTCGGCCGGCACAGCGGCGCCGCCGGCATAGGCCATGCCGCCGGGCAACGCTTCGACGCCGAGAGCAAGTACGTTGAAGGCGACCACCCCGGCCACCGCCCCGAGAGCGACGACATAGGGCAGCATCGGGTATTCCGCCGCCGGCGGCGGCGCGGTGCCGGGTTGCGCCGCGGATTGGGCGAGCACGGGGGCTGGCTGGCCGAGGAGAAGGGCGACGATGACAAGGATCAGCAATCGATACATGGCGATGCCCAGGTTAGGGAATGCGGCGCCCGCCAGCGCCGCGATTCGGCTATCATCGTCTGGCAGAATAAGGTGGTTTCCAGGCAACCGACAATTGACAATTTCATTGCCGTTCGGCGGCGGCGCGCGGTGACAGCGCGCTGGCCCTTTCCTATACTTGGACGGGCGGCGCGACAAACCGGTAGAGGCGATGGCAGTCAAGCAGGAATCCGTCCTGGGCTCGTTCGTGCTGCGGCTGCTCGGCAGCCTGCTGCTGGTATTCTCGACCTATAATCCGGCGGGCTATTCCTACTATCATTGGATGATGAACGGCTCGTTCTCGCCGATCGCCTTGAAGGTCTTCGTCGGCATCGGCCTGGTGCTCGTCTACGGCGTCGTCCTGACCGTGATGTTCGCCGCCTTCCGCGGCGCTGGTCTTTTCGCCGGTGGTCTCGCCGCGCTGCTGTTCAGCATCGAGCTGGCGATCATCGTGGTCCCCACCCAGCACGAGGCGTCGTGGCAGCGCTGGGTGGTGATCGGGCAATACAGCGTTCTGATCGCCGTCGCCGTCGTCATCGCCTTCGGCGTCTCCTGGTCGCATCTCATCGAGCGCCTGACCGGCCAGCAGCAGAAGCGCTATGTGCGCTGAGGATCCCCCGGGCGGCACGGGCATGTGCGGCGCGAATGCGGGCGGTCGATGCTGAGAGCGACAGCCGGCGAGGCGACGCTCGTCGCCTGCGGGCTCGGCGGTCGGCTCGAGCTGTCGCGTAATCAGCTCCGCATCATCAAGGGGGGCACGTGGGGGCATTTCGTCGAGGCGCTGCACCTCGGCTATGGTATGATGGAAAAGCGGATCTTCCTCGATCAGATCAGCGCCGTGGAAATCGTCAAATTGATTATCGCCCCCGATTTCATCCGCTTTTCCTATAACGGCAGTCCGCCGGTGACCGGGCACTATTTGGGCGACGCGTTCGCCGAGAACGCGCTGATCATGAATCCGTTCGACCAGCGAAAATTCTACGCATTGAAGGACAGGATGGACCAGCTCATTACCCGGAAGACCTGATTAATGGCGGTACCGCAGTCCTCCTGCCGTCGCCGCGTTGCCTTCCTTGCGCTCTGCACCGTTTCGGTGCTTGCCGTCGCGCTGCTGCTTGCCGCGCCGGCGCAATCGGCCGGCGACGATGAGCGGCCGCTCCTGCCGGGGCTGCACTTCGCGACCAGCCTCGATCGCGCGGCCGATGCCGCGGTGCCGGACTCCGCGAGCGCAGACTCCGCGGCCCCGGTCTTCGCGACACCCGAGTCGCCGGCCGACTCGCCGCCGCTCTCCGAGCGCATCGGCGACACGCTGACGAAGGCTGTCGACGGCGCCGGCGCGGCGATGCGTCCCCTCGTCGACAAGGCCGGCGAGCTGGCAGGCCGTGTCTCGGCGCCCTCGCTCGAGGACGGCACGGCGCTGGCGAGCGATCTCGCGACGCGCGTGCAGCACGGCGTGCTCGAGCCGATCTGGGAAACCTACGCCGCCGGGCCCGGCGAGGACGCGGAAGAGGACGAGCGGCTGCCGGCCGTCCTCGCCGCGGCGCCCCCCGCAATGCGCGACGCGCTGCGCGCGCAGTACGACGAGGCCTTGCGCAATGCCATCGATGCCGACGATCCGCTCGAGGAATTCAACCGTGTGATGTTCGGCCTCAACGACCGGCTGCGGCAGAACATCCTCTATCCGGTGACTTCGTTCTATCTGCGGGTGACGACGCCGCCCTTTCAGCAGGGCGTGCGCAATTTCTTCGCCAATCTGCACGAGCCGGTGAGCATCGCCAGCAGCTTGCTCGAAGGGCAATTCGCCGATGCCGGCATCGCCACCGCACGCTTCGGCATCAACTCCACCGCCGGCATTGTCGGCGTGCTCGATCCGGCGACGCGCATGGGTTTGCCGAAAAACCCGCGCGACGTCGAGGAGGCGTTCTGCCTCTACGGCCTCCCCTCTGGACCTTATCTGGTTCTGCCGATCCTCGGCCCGGGCACGCTGCGTGACGCCGCCGGGCGTCTCAGCACCCTCATCGCCTATAGCCAGGCGATGGGCTCGACGGTCTATATCGCCTATCGCCTCACCGACATCGCGGTGCGCTCGATCGACGTGCAGAAGCAGCTCGACCGGCTCAATGCCAGCTCGCTCGACCCCTATGTCGCGCAGCGCGTCTTCGTGCTCAGCACGCGGGCGCTCGATTGCGGCCGCCAGGCCCAGGTCTCGAGCGAGTATTTCCACAAATAAACTTGGTGACCGGCCATGCCGCCCGGTCCATGCCGTCCGATGCGGCGCGGCCGGCGCGACAATCGGTCAGATCTTACGGAACCATTTCCGCGAGCCGAGCAGCCAACGGGTCTTCTTCCCGTTCCAGCCGCGTCCCTCGACCATCTGCTTGACCCGCTTCTTGACGTCGCTGTCGGGCACGCCGCCATTGGTCAGCTTCTTGTAGATGGCGACCGCGTCGTCGAATTCCTTCTGCCCGATCTTTCCCTTCTTCACGAGCTGCTCGATCAGCGTGCCGACATGGTGCTCGGCATTGCTCACCAAGGCGATGTCGTTCTCCGCCGCAACCGCGAGCATGACCCCGGTGGCATCGTCGAGACTCATGCCGAATCGAGTGACCGCTTCGCGCAGGATCGCCATCTCGTTGTCACGCGTGATGACATCCCCATTGATCGCGTGAATGCGGACCAGGTCGGCAAATTTCTTCTTGTCCAACTGTGACGGTGCCATGTCCCCTTCCGCTCTTCTGCTCTCTTCGGCCGTCATAGCCTCTCCCAGCTCCTAGCCCGGCAACACAACATCCGGTCCCCCCAGCCTCGCGCGAAGCGCGGACTGTCCCGCTATCTCGTCTATTGCCATCCTGCCACGGCGACTATACGCGGCCAAGCCGCAATACTTAAGTGCTTTCCACGCGCCCGGCGATCAAAATCTGGCCTGCCCGCCGGCTGCGCCCAGCCGCCATCGGCGGCGGCCGGCCGGGCCCCCACGCGCCACCCGGCTAAGGCTGGTTCAGCAAGGGCTGCGGCAGGTTGGGATTGCTGTACTTGCTGCGCCGAAGCGACTCCTTGTCCCGCCACGAGAGTTCGAAATAGAGCATCGCCACCTCGGCGAAATTCTCGAAATAGATCGAGTTCTCGCGAGCCCGGTTGCGCAGACGGGCGGCCTCTCCCGCATCGCCCAATACATCCTTGACATCCGCCCACAGCTCGTAGGCCGACGAGGTTTGCGGATAGGCCAGGATCGACTGAGCGAGGGCGAGGTCGGCGCGCTTGAAATCCTTCAATCCCATCAGGTTGCACGCCCAGGTCATATAGGCGGTGGCGAGGAGCACGGGCTGTCTCGTCAGCGGCACCGGCTCGATGACGCGGCGGATGATACGCTCGCCCTCGGCATAGTGGTCGCGCTGGCATTCGAGGAAGCCGAGATTGAGCAGGGCCACGACGTTGCGCGGGTCGGAAGCGGCGGCGGCGGCGAAATTCTCCCCCGCGCCGTCGACGTCGTTCTCGAGCAACGTGATGATGCCGCGCAGATTCTCGTATTGCGAGCGCGCCGTGCTGAGCGGGGTATTGGGCAGCATCTCCTGCTGCCGCTTGATCGCCTTGCGGACCTTGGAAAGATCGGCCGGCGTCTGGGAGGTCTCCAGCGCATAGACAAGGGCGAGATAGGGCTCGAGCTGGAACATCGTCTCGAGCGCGCCGCGCTTGATCAATTGCACGACGGTTTCGTCGGGACGCTGCTCGAGCGTGATCTCGAAGGATTTGCCGTGCGCCGTGCTCGCGACGACGATGAATTTCGTCGTCTCCTCCTCGACGATCACGCTGGCCCGGATATGCGTCGGATTGTAGCCGAGCATCCGTTGCATCGCCGCGCCGACCTCGCCGAGCTTCAGCGTCTCGGCCAGGCTCGAGGACAGGCTCTTCTCGCGGGTCCCGCGGATCGCCGGCGGCGGCACGACCGAGGGCGTGTCGATGATGCGTTGAATTTCCGTGAGATAGAGCGCCTCGACGATGTCGATATTGATGCCGGCCTCGGTGTAGCTCTCGGGGACGGCGACGTCGACGATGACCTTGTCCGAGGACATGGTGGCATCGGCCGCCATCAGCCCGAGCGCCATCATGATCGCGGCGGCGAGAGTCGTCAGATCCATAGCGGCTCCCGTGCACGAGGCACCGCTACCCCGCCCGTGGCTGCAACCGCATTCGAGAGGGCAATCATTCTACCGGCAGGATAGGGTCAATATCTCAGCCCCGGCGATCGCTATCGGCGCGGTGCCGCTCGGGGATGGCGGGACGGCAGGCATCGAGCAATCAATCCGCGCTCATGAGGGCCCGCGGACCGTTCGGATTGCTGAACTTGCTGCGCTTGAGCGCTTCCTTGTCGCGCCAGGAGAGCTCGAAATAGAGCACCGCGACCTCGGCGAAATCCTCGAAATAAATCGAGTTCTCGCGCGCCTTCCGCCGCATCTGCGCGGCCTCTTCCGGCTTGCCGATCTCCTGCCTGAGATCGGCCCACAGCTCATAGGCCGACGAGGTGTATGGATAGGCCTTGATCGACTGCGCCAGCTTCTGATCCGCGGCGGCGAAATTCTTCTGTCCCATCAGCCCGCAGGCCCAGGTCATGTAGGCCGCGCCGATGAGCACCGGCTGCTGGGTGAGCGGCGTCGGCTCGACGATGCGGCGGACGATGCGCTCGGCCTCGGCATAGCGGTCGCGCTGGCACTCGATGAAGCCGAGATTGAGCAGCGCCACGGCGTTGCGCGTGTCGGACAAGGCGGCCGCGTTGAACGCCTCAGCGGCGCCGTCGACGTCGTTGATCAGCAGGTGGATGATGCCGAGAAGATTCTCGTACTGTGAGCGCTGCGTGCTGACCGGCACGTTGGGCAGCGCCGCCAGCAGCTCCTTGATGGAGGCCTCGAGCCGCGTGAAATCCTCCGGTTTTTCCGCCGTCTGCATGGCGTGGACCAGCGCCAGATAGGGCTCGAGCTGGTAGATCGTCTCGCTCGCGCCGCGCTTGATCAGGTGGACGATCGGCTCGCCGGGATGCTGCTTGAGGCTGATCTCGAAGTTTTTTCCCGACCGCGAGGACTCGACCACGATGAACTTGGTCGTCTCCTGCTCGACGATTAGGCTCGCCCTGATATGAGCCGGGTCATAGCCGAGCATACGCTGCATCGACCGGCCGACCTCGCCGAGCTGTAGGCTGTCAGCGAGGCTCGACGCCAGGCTCTTCTCGCGAGTGCCGCGGATCGCCGGCGGCGGCACCACCGACGGCGTATCGATGATCTGCTGGATTTCCGCGAGGTAGATCGCCTCGACGATGTCCGTGTTGACCCCGGCCTGGGCGTAGCTCGCCGGGACGGCGACATCGACCATGATCTTGTCCGACGACATGCTGGCGTCGGCGGCCATCAAACCGAGCGCCACGGCGAC
>DATAQP010000360.1:0-5615 GCA_036264595.1 Allostellaceae bacterium | reverse complement strand
ACGGCGACCAACGGCGACCGGTTCCGTGCCTATCTGGCCCTGCCGGAAGCGAAGAAGGGTCCCGGCCTCGTCCTCATCCAGGAAATCTTCGGCGTCAACCAACACATGCGCGATATCGCCGATCTCTATGCCGCCGAAGGCTACGTCGTGCTCTGCCCGGATCTGTTTTGGCGTATCGAGAAGGACGTCGAGCTGGGGCAGAGCGAGGCCGATTGGAAGCACGCCTTCGAGCTCTATCAGAAATTCGACGTCGACAAGGGTGTGCGCGACATCACCACGACGGTCAAGACGCTGCGCGGACTCAGGCAATGCACCGGCAAGGTCGGCGCGCTCGGCTTCTGCCTCGGTGGTAAGCTCGCCTATCTCGCTGCGGCCAAATCGGGCGTCGATTGCGCGATATCCTATTACGGTGTCGGCATCGAGCAGTCGCTCGACCTCGCGCCGCGCATCAAGTGTCCAGTGGTCATGCATTTCGCCGAGAAGGACCAGTATGTCCCGATGACGGCGGTCGAGAAGGTCAAGAAGGCCTTCGCCCGCCGGCCAGAGGTCGAGATCTACGTCTATCCCGGTGTCGATCACGGCTTTAATCGCACGACCGGGGCGCATTATGACAAGCCTGCGGCGATGATGGCGCATTCGCGCTCAATCGCTTTGCTGCGCAAGGTGATGGGCCCGCATTACGACCTCAGCGCATTGTGGGAAAAGCACACGATGTACGAGTTCGGCACCCGCGATGTCGCGGCGACAATGGGCACAATGGTGCGCGAACCCTATGTCAACCATGTCCCGACGATGACGGGTGGAGTCGGTGCCACCGATCTGGCGCGCTTCTATGCCAATCATTTCATCCCGAAATGCCCGAAGGACACCAACCTGGTGCCGATCTCACGCACGATTGGTGCCGACCGTCTGGTGGATGAGATGCTCTTCTGCTTCACCCACGACATCGAGATCGACTTCCTGCTGCCAGGCGTGAAGCCGACCGGAAAGTATGTCGAGGTGCCGCTCGTTGCCATCGTCAATTTCCGCGGCGACAAGCTCTATCACGAGCATATCTATTGGGATCAGGCGAGCGTGCTGGCCCAGATCGGCCTGATCGATGCCAACACGCTGCCGGTGGCTGGAATCGAGACGGCCAAGAAATTGATCGACGAAACCCTGCCGTCTAACACGCTGATGGGCCGTTGGGCCGAGAGCGCGCCGAAGGCGTAAAGCGAAAGCGACAAGGGCGCCGGCGATGATTCCGCCGGCGCCCCAATCGCAGACTGCATTATTGGTTACTGCGTGCTGGCCGTCTGATTCTGCCATTCCGGCATCGCTTTGATATCGTCGCTCGTCTTGGCGATCTTGAAGCCACCCTTGTCGCTGTCCCACTTGAACTCATCGACCGCGACCGCTGCCTTGTGGCCGCCGACGCCGAGCACGCCGCCCGCGCTGACCACGAGACGGTCGATCGTCTTGCTCTCGGGATTCATCAGGACGGTCGAGACCGACCCGATCTTGCTGTCGTCGCTGCCATAGACCGCGGAGCCGCTGATCTTGGAGACATCCTCCATCTTGAGCGGGTCAGGCGCCGGCGTGCGAACGGCTGGGGTGGCCGTCGTCGACATCGAGTTGCCCGGATTGGGCGTGCGATTGGTCGCGCTGGGAGGCGCCGTCTGTGCCAATGCCGTTCCAGCGAGGAGCACAAAGGCCGACGCCGTCGCAATCAGTTTGCTGCGCATATAAACCTCCACACTGGTGGAACACTTCCTTAAAACACCAACTGCGGAGGCGCTGTTCCGATGACGGTTTCCTTACGTTTCCCGTTTTGCTTGTAGATCCGGCCATTGGCTAAATCAGCAGGCGATCGCCCGCAGGGGACGAAGGCGGCGCCGCGAAGACGGCGCCGCCGCCCTGCCGGTGGCTATTTCGGCGTCGCGTGGGACTCGACCAGCCACAGCTGATAATCGATGCCGCGCGAGATTTCGGTGAACACGTCGGCCGTGTCGGCATCGCCATAGCCGGCCGATTCATCGATCGCCTGCCGCGCCGATTGGCCGAACGCCGCAAGCGCGCCGGAGACGGCGAAGATGTGGTCCTTGGCGTCGGCGATACCGAGCGAATACGGCACCAGGAAAGAGTGCTTGGCCGCCACCTGGATGGTGCCATGCGCCGTGCCGCCAAGCGCCGCGGCACGCTCGGCAATGGTGTCGGAATAATCCTCGACCTCGCCGGCCACCTTGTCGAAGAGTTCGTGGATGGCGATGAAATTGGCGCCGCGAACGTTCCAATGCGCCTGCTTGACCTGGGCGTGCAGGTCGATCAGCGCCGCGAGATGCCTGTTGAGCAACTCGGCCGATCGGCTGCGGATGCTCTCGGCCAGCGTGTTCCTGGTGTGGTGCATGGTTTCAGGTCTCCCTCTTTAAGCGGCCGGCAGGGGCCAGACGCGGCTCGGTGGATCGCATCGCGAGGCGATCTCGATAAATAGCGACTTCGTCTATAGATAGTGCGAGCCCTGCTCGGACGCCTCCCTTTTTTCAACCGGCAGGATTGCAGTTTTGGGCCTTGCGAGCACCGTTTCCAATCGATTTGCGCAATACCGGCTAAATTCTCGCCGCTCTGCCGCTGCCGCGGTCAGCTAAAGTCCAAGCCAAGCATGCTTTGTCGCCTCCGCAGTGGCGAACTCGGCTGGCGTTCCGGTCCAGCGGATCTGGCCCTTGCCGAGCACGGCGATCTCGTCGGCGAAGGCGAGGGCAAATTCGAGGTTCTGCTCGACCAGCAAGATCGCCAGCCCGTCGCTCTTGAGACGTGCGAGCACAGTCTCGATCTCGGCCACGATCAGCGGTGCGAGACCCTCGGTCGGCTCGTCGAGCAGCAGGAGGCGCGGGTTGGTCAGCAGGGCGCGGGCCATCGAAAGCATTTGCTGCTCCCCGCCCGATAACGTGGCGCCGCCGCTTGCCCGCCGCTCCGCCAGGCGGGGAAAGAGAGTGTAGACGCGCTCGAGCGTCCAACCGTTCGCCGCCGACGAGCGGCGCGCCGCCAAGGTGAGGTTCTCGAGCACCGAGAGGGAAGGAAAAATACCCCGTGTTTCGGGTACATAGCCGATGCCGCTGCGCGCGATGCGATAGGAGGACAGCCCCGTCACGTCGCTGTCGGCGAAGACGATCCGACCGGAGCGCGGCTTGACGATGCCGATGATCGATTTGAGAACAGTCGTCTTGCCGGCGCCGTTGCGGCCGAGAAGGGTCAGCACGCGTCCCGGCGCGACGGCGAAGGACACGCTTTGCAGGACGTGGCTGTCGCCGTAATAGCTGTTCACATTGTCGAGCTGGAGAAGACGGGCGCTCACCGCGCGGCCTCGCCGAGATAGCGCCGACGCACCTCCTGCGAGGCGCGGATCTCGGCCGGCGTCCCCTCCGCGAGCACGCTGCCGTAATCGAGGACGGTAATGCGCCGGGCGAAGTCGAAGACGATCTCCATGTCATGCTCGATCACCAGCAGGGCGAGCTCGTCCGGCAGGTCGCCGATCAGCTTGGCCATCTCGGCGGTTTCGTCGGCGCTCATCCCGGCGGTCGGCTCGTCGAGCAGCAGGATCTTGGGTTCTATTGCCAGAGCAAGGCCGATCTCGAGCTGGCGCTGCGTGCCGTAGGGTAGCGTTCCGGCAACGGCGTCGAGATACGGCGTCAAACGAATTCGCTCGGCAATCTCCGCCGCGCGCCGATGGCTCTCGGTCGAGCGTGCGAAGGGGCGCCAGAAGATCGTGCCGCCGCCGATGCCGATCGCCACCGCAACCGCGAGGCTTTCCAGCACGGTCAGGTCGGGGAAGAGATTGTTCTTCTGGAAGCTGCGCGTCAGCCCGGCGCGTGCCCGCGCATCGGGCGGCAGCGACGTGACGTCCCGTCCGTCGATGAAGACGTGTCCGGCATCCGGCTGAAGCTCACCCGACAGCAGATTGAAGAGCGTCGTCTTGCCGGAGCCGTTCGGGCCGACAATGGCGTGGCGTGCGCCGCGCGGCAGCTCCAGGGAGATGCCCTTTGCGACTTCGAGTGCGCCGAAGGATTTGTACAGCCCCTCGGCCTTAAACATGGCGCCGGCTCCGTGTCAGCCGCGCCAGCGCGCCGTAGAGGCCCTCGCCGGCGAACAGCACGATGGCGATGAAGAAGGCGCCCATGATCGCCATCCAATAGGGCGTCAACGCCGATAGATAATGGTGCAGCAGTGTCCATAGCGCGGCGCCGACGATCGGGCCGAGCAAACTGCCGAGCCCGCCGATGATGACCATGATGAGGACTTCGCCCGAACTGGTCCAGACCAGGAGATCGGGTGAGACGAATCCGGTGCGCTGGGCCTGCAGCGTGCCGGCGAGCGCCGCCAGCATCGCCGCGATGGTGAAGACCGCGAGCTTGTAGTGCTGCACCGGACAGCCAAGCGCGCGGGCGCGGTTTTCGTTGCGGTGCAACGCCGAGATGACGGCGCCGAACGGTGAGCTGACCAGCCGGGCGAGCGCGAGAGAGACCAGCGTCGCCACCGCCAGGGCGAGGAGGGCGAAATCTGCCGGATTGGCGAGGTCGGCGTCGAGGATGGAGAGATCGAGCTGGGGGAGGCCGGAGAGACCGCCGATGCCGCCGAAGATCTTGTCGCGGGCAAACCATGCCCAGCCCATCTGGCCGAAGGCGAGCGTCACCATGATGAAGAAGACGCCGCCGAGATGGATGATGAGGCGGCCGATCACCAGGGCGACCAGTCCGGTCAGCAGGATGGCGACGGGCAGCGCCGCCGATGGCGGCCATTTGAGGAAAATGGTGAGCCCGGCAAGCGCGTAGGCGCCCAGTCCGAAGAACAGGGCATGGCCGAGCGAGACCATCCCGCCATAGCCGACGAGAAGATCGAGACTCATGGCAAAGATCGCCGCGATGGCGATCTCGCCGATCCGGTCCTGGCCGGCATAGCCCGAGAACCACCAGGCGATCAGCGCGGCGACAAGCAGCGCCACGGCGACGATCCGGCGCTGGGCGGGCGGGATCCGGATCACGCGCTGCGCCGCACCGGCAACAGGCCGCCGGGCCGGAGCAGCAACACCAGCACCATGACGGCATAGATCATGAAGCTGGCGAAATCCGGCAGCAATACGGCGCCGAAGGTTTCCGCCATGCCGATGAGCAGCGAACCGAGCAGGGCACCCTTGAGGCTGCCGGGTCCGCCCACCACGACGACGATCAATGTCGGGATGAGGACGGCGACGTCCATGCCGGGATAGATCTGCAGGATCGGCGCGACGACGACGCCGGCGAGGCCGGCGAGCCAGCAGCCGAGACAAAACACGCTGAAGAAGGCGGCGTCGATATTGATGCCGAGGCTCGCCGCCATGATTCGGTCGTCGACCCCGGCGCGCACCACCGCGCCGAGCCGGGTTCGCTCGAGCCCGAGCCACAGGATGAGCGCGACGACGAGGCCGAGAACGATGACGAAAAGCCGATAGGCAGGGTAGAGCTGTCCCCAGATGCGGATGCTCTCGGCGAGGAAGCCGGGCGCCGCGATCGCCTCCTCGTAGTCGCCCCAGATCATGCGCACCACGTCGATGCCGATGAAGATGAGGCCGAAGGTGACGAGAACCTGCTTCATCGGACTTTCGC